>JAJFLF010000193.1 GCA_021772845.1 Mariprofundus sp. | reverse complement strand
ACTATCAGCCAAAAAACATCACAGAAGCTGTGCAACAACAGATTGCTGACTGGATACGATCATACATTATGCGCCTGCAAAGCGATGGCCTTAGCAACGCCATTCGCAAAGAAACCATGAACCGTATCAACCCCAAATATGTACTCAGAAACTACCTCTCTCAGGTAGCAATCGACAAAGCAGAAGCCGGAGATTACAGCGAAATCCATCACCTGCATGAACTGCTAAAACGCCCCTACGATGAACAACCCGAGTTTGAGTCTTATGCCGCCAAACGCCCCGGCTGGGCCAGAAACAAACCCGGCTGCTCTATGCTCTCCTGCAGCTCATAAACCGGCGCTTCATAAGCCTTCAATCGTCTACATCCAAAAGCGGCTATACCCAAAAACTATACCCTATCAAGAGTACTCAATTCGGGGCTACCATCTTCCGTATCAATTGACTGATTTTATTAAATGAAAATGGTTTGCTTATGATAACGCTGTTATCAATTTGGTTACCGGATGCCATTACCTGATCTTTGTCATAGCCGGTGGCAAAAATGATTGGCACATCATGATCAAGCTTTCGAATGGCCGTTGCCAAATCAAGACCTCCTGCCCTTGGCATCACGATATCTGTGAGAACCAGATCAATCTCATCCTGATGTGTTAAAAATCTCTCCAGAGCCTCTTTTCCGTCCCCAGCTTTCAACACCTTATAACCCAGGCTATGCAATACCTCTGCGGTAGTGTTTTGAACATTGTCCTCATCATCAACCAGAAGAATGGTCTCTCCCTGCCCCTGAATAATGCTGCTTGTCTCCTTCTCTGCCTCTTCCTCTGCTTCAGTCAGTGGCAAATAAATATAAAACGAAGTGCCTATGCCATGCTCACTCTCAAGCTCAATAAGACCGCCATGAGACTGCACTGCCCCATACACCATCGACAGTCCAAGCCCGGTACCTTCACCAACTCCTTTAGTGGTAAAAAATGGTTCAAACACCTTATGCAGATGTTCACTGGGAATACCACCACCATTATCCTTAATGACCAGTTGTGCAAACTGCACGCCTTTGAGGCCTGGATGTGCTTTATTAAATTCATCACCGGCTTCAAATGGTCTTAGCGTACAGGAGACACTCGGCTGGCTCACATTGAGAAGTGCATCTCGTGCATTATTTAACAGATTCATCAAAACTTGTTGCAGTTGCGTCACATCACCAGTGATAATCAAATTCTCACTGCATAGATCACATACAAGTTCGATATTTTCAGGGATCGCAGTTTCGGCCAGTTTGAATGCTTCCTTGATAGAGTTGTTCAGTGAGAAGGAGTTCATCTCCACATGATCTTTGCGGGCAAAGGTGAGTAACTGCTTCACCATTTCAGACGCTCGCATGCCAAGCAGCTCTATACTCTCCAGTTTTTCACTAACCTCCGGCTGCCCTTCCAGCTTCAGTTTGGAGAGATAGACATTTCCCAGGATCGCAGCCAGCATATTATTGAAATCATGTGCTATACCACCGACAAGGGTGCCAATGGACTCCATCTTCTGGGCCTGAATAAATTGATTTTCCAACCGCTCATACTCAGTCATATCCTGCTGTAGTGAAACAAAATGCGTGATTTCACCTTCATTATTATGAATCGGTGCTACAGACATCAGTGCCGGATAAAAATCTCCGCTCTTGCGCCGGTCAATCAGTGTGCCATGCCATACTTCACCGCGTGTAATAGTCTCCCAAAGTACTTTGTAAAATGATGGATCCTGAGCCGAGCTTTTGAGGATTGCCGGTGTCTTTCCAATGATCTCTTCAGGTAGATAACCCGTGATTTTTGTAAATGCCGGATTCACATATTCGATAATGGCATTCTGATCTGTGATCAGCGCAGCTTCACCGGCATTTTCCAGAGCCTGCAGCAGCACGGCCGCTTTTCTTTCCGACTCTTTTCGCTTAGTGATGTCGATGACCACACCACTCCACAGGCTTCCATCTTCATCCTGTGCTGAGAGATCGGATTCGATCTGGATCCAGCGGGTTTCTCCATCGACAATAAAACGGCCTTCCCAGCGAAAAGGCTTCATGCTTAGCTTCGCAGCATTGTTACATTGGATAAGGCTATCCAGATCGTCAGGGTGAGTGGCAGAAAATGCAATGCTAACATCATTGAGCACTGCATCTTCGTCCACAGAAAGTATTTTACAAAACACAGGGCTGACATACTCAAAAGCCATCGAGTCATCAGCATGAAAACGAAAGAGATAGACACCAACGGGAATGTGTTGAACTAAATCGTTATAACGAGCCATACTCTCATCCAACTTGGCTTTCGCGAGTCTGCTCTCAGTAATATCACGGCTGATACCGATAAGTCCGATGACATTACCTTCCGCGTCCTGAAAAGGTGTCTTAAGTGTATCCAAAAGCACCCTGCTTCCATCAGGATATATCACCCACTCTTCATTTCGTGTTGAATGATTCGATTTAAACATGGAAAGATCTTTACCACGAAAGAAATCTGCCTGTTTTATATCGAACAGATCGTAGTCAGTGATACCGATAATATCGCTTACAGTTGATTTGCCTGTAAAATCACAAAACGCCTGATTGCAACCGAGATACACACCATCCATATCTTTATAAAAAATCAGATCAGGAATTCCATCCCGCAGTGCCATCAATAAAGAGCTCGTTGTCTGAAGTGATCTGTTTGCCGTTTGAAGAGATTTATAAGGTGCCTTCAAACTGAGTCGAATAATGGCATAAAAGATAAGCCAGAAAGCGAACAGTTTAAAAATATGTCCAACGAGGTTCGCGAGGTCATAGACATCAATATAGAGTGTGAAAGCAAGTTCGGACAAGATTGTCAGTACGATTGCAACTGAAAGAAATGAAAACATGACAGGATTTAGTGTTTGTCGATGGCGATAAAGATTCACCAGTGCGAAAAACAGAATGGTACAGATAATATATTCAGCGATGATCTTAAAGGGTGTTAGCCCCTCGCCTTCAATGAACATAACGGGAAAATAACCGCTCATGATTATTGCATAAAACGTAACCGCAATAGATCCAAAAACAGCAAACAGATAACCGGCACGTAATCGGCGCATAATGAAAAATGGTGCTGAAAAAAGCAGCAGTGCTTCAAGAGCTCTGGCGAGAATCCACAACTGAATAAAGGTATCAGCAGACTCCACAGGGAAAATAGCCATACCTTTGTAAGTAAAAGCATGGATGAGATCAATGGCTGCAACCCAGAAAAAACCTGTGGCAAGATAGAGCAGAAAATTATCGCGCGAATATGGATAAGTGTAGAGCGCAACAACAAACATCATCATACCAACGATGATTGCGAACAGTTCAGCCAGCATATGAAACAGGAGATAACTGTAATAACTCGAGCCAATAAGAACGACGGAAAGTAATACTGGAATCAACCAGATTTTCCAGTTCAGCAGAGTAGAAAACATATTGAGCTGGGCTAAGTTTTTGTGCATCTATGTACTATCGCCTAAAATGATAAAACCATGAGCTAAAAGTACCCCTTATTTTATTACAGGTATAAGAGAGAGGAGAGATAAAGTCTTTTCACTCATGATGACATCAGATTTATGAGGCCATCTCTTTCTTAACCACAAGCAATCTCAGCACAACATTAATAATGCTCGGCTATAGCAGCATCAATGAGCGCCTCTAGTTGTTGATAACCAAAGCTGGTGAGTGGTTTACCGTTCACAAAAAATGATGGGGTTTTATTCACGCCTAATTGATGTGCATCCTTCAGGTCCTGCTCAATGTTTTTCGCAATGGCAGGATCATCCATATCCGCCCTTAGACGCGCCACATCAAACTTATAATGCTCTAGATATTTCCAGAGTAGTTCCGGTTGAGCCTTATGGTGAGAGGTCCAATAAGGTTGTGTACCAAACATGAGCTCCAGCACAGGCCAATATTGATTCTGCTTTCTTGCAGCTTCAAGAATTTTGAGCACATAATCTGAACCCTGATGAAACGGAGCATAACGGATCACATGATTCACTTTACCCTCATGCTTTTCCAACAATCTTTCTACAAAGGGGAAAAACTGCCGACACGTTTCACAGGCCGGATCCATAAACTCGACAATGGTAACTTTAGCATCTGCACTACCTTTTCTGGGTGAATAGGATTTGATTAGCGAATCACTGAATTTCAGGGCAACATTGGCTCGAAATTCAGTGATTCGCTAATCAAATCCT
>JAJFLF010000192.1 GCA_021772845.1 Mariprofundus sp. | reverse complement strand
CCATCAAGACGGTCATTTATCGCAGCGATTAACAGAGCCCGATCCAGATCAGCAGATAGCGTCTCCAGTGATTGGCCAATATCCATACCAATAGCATAACTCAATTTTGCTTTATCATTGTCCAACGACAGAACTGGTGCTTTTGGTGTTTCTGCTTTATCACTACAAGCAGCCAACATTGCCACACAGGCAATAATCATAATCTTTTTCATTATCTACTCTCTCCTCTGTTTTCAGGTGTTAAACTAACTTACAATCTTACTTACTATTCACTATTCCCACTCAATTGTAGCTGGTGGTTTACCGGATACATCATAAACAACGCGGTTAATACCACGCACTTCATTGATGATACGATTGGATACTTTACCGAGCAGAGCATACGGCAGTTCAGCCCAATGTGCAGTCATGAAATCTTGCGTCACTACAGCACGCAATGAGACAACCCATTCATAAGTGCGACCATCTCCCATCACACCTACCGACTTCACCGGTAGGAATACCACGAATGCCTGAGATGTCTTTTCATACCAGCCCGACTGCACCAGCTCTTCAATAAAGATCGCATCAGCGCGGCGCAATAGATCAGCATACTCTTTTTTCACTTCACCAAGAATTCTAACGCCCAAACCAGGGCCCGGGAACGGATGACGATAGACCATTTCACGTGGCAAACCTAAAGCAACACCGAGTTCACGCACTTCATCTTTAAACAGTTCACGCAGTGGTTCCAGCAATTTCAGATGCAATGTATCTGGCAAACCACCGACATTATGATGACTCTTAATGTTATGGGCTTTACCGGTTTTAGAGCCTGCCGATTCGATCACATCTGGATAGATCGTACCCTGTGCCAGCCATTTTGCATTGGGCATGCGTTCCGCTTCTGCCTGAAATACTTCAACAAATTCACGACCGATAATTTTGCGTTTGGCTTCTGGATCAGACACACCAACCAAATGACCTAAGAAAGCTTCAGACGCATCAACATGATCCACTTTCACACCCAGATTGCCGGCAAACATTTCCATCACCTGCTCAGCTTCATTCAAGCGCAGCAGACCATTATCAACAAAGATACAGGTTAGTTGATCGCCAATGGCACGCTGCAGAAGTGCCGCTGCAACAGATGAATCAACACCGCCTGAAAGGCCAAGAATCACCTCTTCTTCACCAACCTGCTCACGAATACTCGCCACAGCTTCATCAATATAGTGCGGCATATTCCACGAACGATCACAATCACAAATTTCATGTACGAAACGTGAAATCATCGCTTTGCCCTGATGGGTATGGGTCACTTCAGGATGAAATTGCAGAGCATAAAAATGACGGTTTTCATCTGCCATGCCAGCGATGGGTGTAGAATCGTTGTAACAGATCACTTTAAAACCATCCGGAAGCATGGTTACTTTATCACCATGGCTCATCCAGACATCGAGCGTTCCGTCAGCTTTATCTTTAATACCGTGCAGTAGAACCGAATCAGCACACGGTTGAATTTCTGCATAACCAAATTCACGTGTTAAACCGGTTTCAACCGTACCACCAAGCTGTGATGCCATGGTCTGCATGCCGTAACAGATACCCAATACAGGCACACCCAGTTCAAATACGATGGATGGTGCCAGTGGTGTCTCTTCATCGTAAACAGAGTTCGGGCCACCGGATAGAATAATGCCGCTTGGTGCGAATGCCTTGATATCTTCAACGCTCATATCCCAAGGGTGCAGTTCGGAAAAGACCTCTGCTTCACGCACGCGTCTGGCAATCAACTGCGAGTATTGCGATCCAAAGTCCAGAATTAGAATTTTATCCATTACTTATAACCTTCTTGCCACAGATGGACCCAGATACACACAGATAAGAGCAGTCCGAATCAACACCTGTAACTATATAATTCTTTTACCAAGCCAGCATTAAGACATTATCAGATTATATCTGTGTCCATCTGCGGCTAATAATTAAGATTCCATCCGGTAGTTTGGAGCTTCTTCAGTGATCGTTACATCATGCACATGCGATTCACGCAAGCCCGCACCAGTAATACGCACAAACTGCGCACGCTCATGCAGAATAGTAATGCTAGCTGCACCGCTATAACCCATCGCCGCTCTTAAACCACCAATCAATTGATGCAGGATATCGCCAACAGGTCCTTTATACGCCACACGACCTTCGATGCCTTCTGGAACAAGCTTCATCGCTTCGTCCACATCACCCTGGAAATAACGATCTTTACTACCCTGTTTCATGGCACCGATTGAACCCATACCGCGATAGGCTTTGTAGGTACGACCTTGATAGAGAATTTTTGCACCCGGTGCTTCTTCAGTGCCTGCAAGCATGGAACCAAACATGCAGGTACCGGCACCTGCTGCCATGGCTTTTGCAAAATCACCCGAGAACTTAATGCCACCATCAGCAATAATCGGAATACCAGCTTCTTCACCTGCCTCAGCGCACTGCATCACTGCAGTTAATTGCGGCACACCTACTCCAGCTACAATACGCGTAGTACAAATGGAACCCGGGCCAATACCAACTTTCACAGCATCTGCACCAGCTGCTGCCAAATCACGCACAGCCTCTGCTGTTGCCACATTACCACCAACAACCTGAATCTTATCACCATGCAAACGTTTGATTTCACGCACCTGATCAATCACCGCTTGTGAATGACCATGCGCTGTATCAACAATAATCGCATCTACACCAGCAGCAAACAGGTCTTCTAAACGCTCCATCTCTTTTTCAAC
>JAJFLF010000191.1 GCA_021772845.1 Mariprofundus sp. | reverse complement strand
TAAAGCTTAGTTCTGTATTAATGAGCTTCCACTTGTCTTCAAAACAACAGCAAAGGAACCACTCAATAATGGAGTCATAATCAGGATGTAAATAGAGGATAGGGCTCTTTTTTCATATCGCTTTTTCTCGGAAAGATTGACATGAGGCTTCCATACACAGCGAATGGGATAACACCGACCAGTCCACCACCACCCCCTGACTGTATAAGTACCAAGTTTCCCTTCTTGTTTATGAATAAGTTGAATTGATGGCTTGAATAGCCAATCCCAGGACTATCACCACTTCCACCATTTCGCTGACTAGGTAACGTAACTATCCCATCATTATTAAACTTCAGCCCATCATCTTTATAATATGTTTTTTCAAATACTTTTTTTTCATCTTTTTCTAAGGCTACGTATAGTGAACTGCCTCTTGTTAAAGACAATCGAATAATATCGGCGTCAACATAAACTCCTAAAGCGAAGCCAAAGTCCCTTGTTCCAATAAAACCAAAACTTTCAGTCTGATAGACTGGGCTGTTAACAAAGGTTCCATTGAGTTCATATGAACCTCGCTTATTTTCAAGCTGCTCGCTAATGTGAGAATCAGAAGTGACACAACCAGCTTGGAATAAAAGAATAGAACATAAAATAGCTCTTAAAAAAACAACACCATGTTTTACATGCATAATCCCCCCACTACTAGTGCACCTATTCCTTAGCATTGAATGACCACTCTGATTTCAACGCCATTCACCAAATCAATCTTCTCTATGAAGACCCTACTCTAGAGCTTATAAATAGATGCGCATCATCAATATTGATGAAGAAATGTAGTTTATGAACGAAAATATCAAATCAGCAGCGAGTATTTCTGAGGGCATCTGCAAGGTGTCTTTGCCTTCTAATTATGTGGTTAGCTTATTCACCCTATCTCTTATTATAGAAAGAACTGAACTGGCAAAAAATGCTTATTTAGCGTATAGTTGATCAGTTAAGCAAAGCACATCGCTGATAGGAGGCTGATATGTTCCTAAGAAATGCAAGCAATGGTGATCTCGCTCAGGTCGTTGAACTAGGTCAACTCACAGATCCAAACTCATCATCTGTTACCGTACAATTTCAGGCTGGCGAAGAAGTCGGTGATCCAGAATCTGTTGAAAAATCAGGTTTAACATTTGCTTCTGGAGAAGCGCTGCCAAAATGCTGGATGGACGCACATTACAGAATTAGTTTTTAATCAAAACTAAGAATCTGTCGGGTTTAGTTTGATCCGTTGTGACAAGGCAATGTCACGTCGCGGTCAGCTAAACCCGATTAGTTTATAGGTCAATTTTAGCTGTTCTGTTTGATCGAACTGATTGGGCTGGCATGCAGGCCACATTCGGCCACACCATCTTCACGTTCCCACCACCAACGACCGGATCTTGGATCTTCACCTACAGTAATCGAGCGCGAGCATGGTTCGCATCCAATCGATGGGTAATGCCTGTCATGCAGCGCATTATACGGCACATCGTTAGCACGGATGTAATCCCAAGTTTCAGCTTCTGTCCATTCAATCAAGGGATTGAACTTCTTCAGACCAAAAAAGACATCATCTTCAATCGCTGCCATATCCTGACGCGAATCAGCCTGCTCACGACGTACACCGGTAATCCATGCTTTCTGGCCCGCTAAAGCGCGTTTCAGGGGCTTAATTTTACGCACAGCACAGCACTGTTTGCGATTCTCTACCGATTTATAAAACAGATTGAGGCCTGATGTACAAACCATCTCTTCCACTTCGCTGGCATCGGGGAAATAGACTTTGATATCCAGAGCATATTTTTCACGACAGGCATCCATCACATCGTAAGTGGCCTGAGGCAGACGACCGGTATCAAGTGTCACGATCTGAATGGATGGGGCATGTTTGCTGATCAAATCAATCATCGCCACATCTTCAGCGCCAAAACTACATGCAAACACCAACTCGGAACCATATGTATCTACTGCCTGTTGCAGTAGTGCGGCTGATGCATCGATTTTGCTTTGATCAATAGACATTTTAGAACCTCAGACCTTTTTCCATGTTGTGCCGCTAGGGCTGTCTTCAAGCACAATACCGTCAGCCGTTAACTCATTACGAATCGCATCGGCTCGGGCAAAATCACGTGCTTTTTTTGCATCAATGCGTTCAGCAATCAATGTTTCAATACGACTCACATCAACATCGCCACTCTGGAACCAGGTCTCCGCATCGTGCTGAACAAGCCCCAATGAGCTGAGCATGGCATTGAACTGAGCCACGAGCTCTGTTACATCAGCATCTTCATTCAAGGCTTTATTCAAAGCGCGGTTAACATCAAACAATGCAGCCAGTGCTTCAGGTGTATTGAAATCATCATTCATTGCATCACAGAATTCTACAGTGAGGGCCGAGTCCTGAGCCTTGGTATCCAGATGAGTAATACGCTTCTTAGTCTCATAGAGACGATCCAGACCCGCTTTTGCCACATCCAAAGCGCTATCAGAAAAATCGAGTGCAGAGCGATAATGGGTGCCCAGTATAAACATGCGTAAAATTTCAGGATGATAGTTTTTGGTCACTTCGCGGATGGTGAAAAAGTTATCCAATGACTTGGACATCTTCTCCGCATTGATGTTTACAAAACCGTTGTGCAGCCAGTAACGGGCAAAATCACCACCGTTGGCAGCACAAGCTTGAGCAATCTCATTTTCATGATGCGGGAATTTCAGATCCATGCCGCCACCATGAATATCAAAGCTTGTACCAAGATGTGAACAGCTCATGGCTGAGCATTCGATATGCCAACCAGGCCTACCCTGTCCCCACGGTGAATCCCATGCAGGCTCACCCGGTTTGGCCATTTTCCACAACACAAAATCAAGTGGATCGCGTTTGTTATCATCAACATCAACACGGGAACCGGATTCCAGATCATCGATGTTTTTACCCGAGAGTTTGCCATAACCATCAAAGCTGCGAACGGCATACAACACATCACCGGATGGTGAGACATAGGCATGCTCTTTTTTCACAAGCTCGGCAATCATCGCAACCATGTCCGGCATATGTGCTGTAGCACGCGGT
>JAJFLF010000020.1 GCA_021772845.1 Mariprofundus sp. | reverse complement strand
ACCTTCATGCCTAAACCAATCTACAACGACAACGGTACTGCGATGCACGTGCATCAGTCTTTGTGGCGTGATGGTAAGAACCTGTTCGCTGGTGATAAATATGCCAACCTGTCTCAGGAAGCGCTATGGTATATCGGCGGCATTATCAAACATGCTCGTGCATTGAACGCATTCACTAATGCATCTACCAACTCGTACAAGCGTCTGGTTCCAGGTTTTGAAGCTCCAGTCATGCTGGCTTACTCAAATCGTAACCGTTCTGCTTCTATCCGTATCCCGGTTGTAAACTCTGATCCGGCGCGTCGTATTGAAGTACGTTTCCCTGATTGTTCTTCAAACCCATATTTGGCATTTACTGCTATGATGATGGCTGGCCTTGACGGTGTAGCGAACAAGATTGATCCGGGCGAAGCTGCCGATAAGAACTTGTACGACCTGCCTCCAGAAGAAGGCAAGTTGATTCCTACTGTTTGTGAAAGTCTTGAGCAGGCACTGGAATATCTGAGTAACGATCGCGACTTCCTGAAAACTGGTGGTGTGATGGATGACGATATGATTGACGCTTACATCGCATTGAAGATGGAAGAAGTGAATGAAGTTCGTATGCGTCCACATCCAATGGAAATGGAATTGTACTACTCCTGCTAAACTGCAGATCAGTTAGTCACTAATATAAAAGGCCGCCCGAAAGGGTGGCTTTTTTTTATGCTGTTTTATCGATTGATTTGCTTGTGATATTTTTTTGTTTGGCATCAAACTCACTGGCCAGTTGAAAAATCCGATTCAGATCGTCTTCGTTAATGTCGATGAATGAATCGATTTTTCGTAGTGCATGCGCAATGCCCTGATGCGATAACCGCTCTGATGTTGGCTGGGTAGAGCTACTCTTCTGGGGGAGCGTCACCAGGCTGGCGGGATAGCGGCGCCACTTGAACGGATAGTTAAAGAGCAGAGCTATGGCAAAGATAATGACCACATTTAATAATACGGGTGTCACTACATAATAAAAACCAAGGGCTTCGACTGCTGAACCGCTGATGACTGCTGAAAGAGCTGTGGCACCAGCTGGTGGATGGATGCATTTCAGGTAATACATTGCTGTTACAGAAATGCCTACGGCTGCGGCTGCAGCAATGAATATGTCTGGTATCCACTGGGCAGAGGCGATACCAATAGTCGCTGCGATTACGTTGCCACCGAAGAGAGGCCAGGGTTGAGACATCGGGCCATGTGGTACGGCAAATAACAAGACCGTTGCAGCTCCCATTGATGCCACGAGCAAAAAAGCATCATCACCAAGCATGATGTGGCTGATGCTATAGACCGCATAAATTGCCAGGCAGCCACCGATGCCGGAAATGAGTTTCTCCATATGACTGGATGGATTGAGTTCGATACCAATGAGCTTGTTTAAGGATCTCTTCTTCATGACAACCCCCTAGATAAGGTAGCATGATTGAAGATCTGGTAAGTATCAATTGTTGTGTGTTGGAAATGATCTGGCGGACTAGTGTGAGCAGTTGGGGAGGCCCGATGTTTCTTTAGGTGCTATCCTGCTTCTTCCAGCCAGTCCACTGCACAAGAAAGTGCTGGTCAGCGCTAAGATTAACCCAGCGCTGAAAGTGATCGTGTTCAAGCAACATCAATGGGCCGGGGGGCTTGGAAAACAGTACGTGGGCAGTGATGCTATTCACTATCCAGCTCTGCCCCATTTTGCGAATGAAATTCCTGCCGAAAGGAGATCTGCCAGTTAATTTAACAGTGCTTTGTTGCATCGATGGTGACCTCCTCCGGATAGTTCGTATATCTAACGGTTCTGTGTGCTCTTATATCTATCGCTGTTTCGCCTGAAAAATTAAGTTGTGTTTCAACAAACCTGTTTGTTGTTATGTGGGTTGAAGGGAAGATGCGGGTAGGTAATTGCGCTTAGTAATGGATTTTTTTGCGATTCGCAGTGGTCACGCTTGTATGAGCTGTGCTTCGAACTGCTCAATTGGAACAGGTTTGCTGAAAAAATAACCCTGATAGTTGGTACAGCCGATGTTCAGGAGTAGTTTCTGCTGCTCTTCGGTCTCTACCCCTTCGGCAATGACATCCAGGCTCATGCTATGCGCCATAGCGATAATCGTTGCCACAATCGCCTTGTCGTTATGATCTGTGACAATATCGCGTACAAAAGACTGGTCGATCTTGAGCTGGTCGAGCGGCAGGCGTTTGAGATACTGCAGGGATGAATAACCGGTTCCAAAGTCATCTAATGAAAATTGGACGCCGACTTCTTTCAAATCATTCATTTTTGCAATGGTGTCCTGAATGTCTTTCTGTAGCAGGCTTTCGGTCATTTCAAGCTTCAGCAGAGAAGGTTTGATTGCATGCTGTTGTATAGTTTTTTGCACTTGCGCCACAAAATCAGCCTGGTGAAACTGTTTGGCACTCACATTAACAGCCAGAATGAGATTTTGGGTCAGGACTTTCTGCTGCCAGGTCTTGATTTGAGCGCAAGCGGTATCCAGTACCCATTGACCAATAGGCATAATTAATCCGGTATCTTCAGCCAGTGGTATGAACTGGGCGGGTGATACCATGCCATGTTCAGGGTGTGACCAGCGGATCAATGCTTCGGCTCCAAGCACGTCTCCCTCATGATCAATCTGAATTTGGTAATGCAGCTGGAATTGATCATTTTCAAGTGCGCTATGCAATTCACCCTCCAGGTCGGCACGGGTGTTGATGCTCTTCTGCATCTCTGGGTCGAAGAAACGGAGGGTGTTGCGCCCTGCTTTTTTTGCTTGGTACATGGCGATGTCGGATTGCATGAACAGTTCATCCATCTCTAGGTTGCATGTCGCATTAAACATGCTGACACCAATGCTGGGTGTGCTATGGTATTTCTGTGTGGTGAGCTGATAAGACTGGCCAAGCGTTTCGAGGATTTTTTCGCCAACTGCTTCTACCTGCATAGCAGCTTTGGCTGATTCATTGCTCAGGTTTTCCAATAACACTACAAACTCATCTCCACCGAGTCTGGCGACAGTGTCATTTTCGCGCACGCAGGAGATTAAACGTTGAGCGACATGTTTCAGTAGCAGGTCTCCCATGTGGTGGCCAAGGGTGTCGTTGAGCAGCTTAAAGTTGTCCAGATCGATGAACAGCAGTGCTCCCTCTCTTTCACTGCGCTTGCATGAAGCTAGAGCCAGTCTGAGGCGGTCAAGCAGGTAGCGTCGGTTGGGAAGTTTGGTGAGAGGGTCGTAGAATGCCAGGTTCTTGATCTCTTCTTCAGCCGCCTTGCGTTCCGTAATATCGATGTGTGATCCGACATAATGGCTGACAATACCATTTTCCCCCTTTACAGCGGTGATACTGAGCCATTTAGGGTATACCTCACCATCTTTACGTCGATCCCAGATTTCACCCTG
>JAJFLF010000190.1 GCA_021772845.1 Mariprofundus sp. | reverse complement strand
ATTATGAAGGCTATTGATGAGTTTTATGGCTTAGTCGACACTAGAACTAATACCGAAATCAGAGATGCTATTGATCAAGAACAGGCGCTCACAATGGTTATCATTATCTTGATCCTCTTCACGATGGCGTATTCATTATTTATATTTTCGCTGCTCAAAAAAAGAATTATCCGGCCATTAATGCATATCAAAGATGCAACCCGGCGAATTGCTAAAGAAGATTATTCGCAAGAAATCAAAGTGGATCGTAGTGATGAATTCGGACTGGTTGCACAAGCCTTTAATGTGATGGTTGGCCGCATCCATAAACGGACTACCAGAATGGAAAAGGCCAGAGCAGCGGCCGAAGAGGCCAGTCAAGCCAATGAATTGTTACTGCATGATATCAGGCAGCAGAAGCTCGCACTGGATGAGCATGCCATTGTTGCCATTACTGATGTAAATGGAACGATCACATTCGCTAATAAAAAATTCTGTGAAATCTCCGGTTATTCTGAAGAAGAACTTATTGGCCAGAATCACCGCATCCTCAATTCGGGGGCGCAACCAAAAAGTTTTTGGAAAGCGATGTTCGATGTGATATCTCGTGGAGATGTTTGGCATGATGAAGTGTTGAACAAAGCTAAAGATGGGCGTCACTATTGGATAGATAATACTATCGTTCCTTTCCTCGGGATTGATGGTATACCGGAAAGCTACATCGCCATTGCTACCAATATCACTGAGCGCAAACATATGGAAGAAACTTTTCGCGTTCAGGGCGAGCGACTGGATAGGGCTTTGAAAGGAGCCAATGCAGGGCTTTGGGATTGGACAGTCGATACTGGAGAGCTGATTACTGGAGAGATCTGGTCAACTATGCTGGGTTATACCCCAGAAGAGTTAGATGAAAAGTACGGTCAAACTGTCGAGCGATTTTCAGCTTTGGTGCACCCGGAAGACTTACCCAATGTTTGGGACGAAGTAGAAAAGCATATTAAAGGGGAATCCGATACCTACGAAGCTGAATTTCGTATGCGCAGTGCGAATGGTCAGTGGCTGTGGGTTCTGGATATTGGTAAAGCTGCAGAACGGGATGCCAATGGCATGGCAACCCGAATCGTCGGAGTGCACCTGGATGTTTCTGAGCGAAAACAGATGGAGGAATCCCTTGTTGTTGAACGTGAGAGGTTACAATCCATTCTCGATACCAGCCCTGTAGGCGTAAGTATCACGGCTGATGGTATTCTACAGTTCGCAAATCCACGTTTTACAGAGATGTTTGGCTTGAAAGCTGGCGATGACATGGTGAATAACTATGTAGATCCAAAGGTTCAGGGTGAAATTCGTGAGCTTATGGTTCGAGATGGTGTGCTTAAACATTATGAGTTGCAAAGTTATGGGCCAAACCGTGAAATTCTAGATGTTATGATTAGCGTCCAGTCCATCGATTATAACGGTGAACCAGCTTACCTTGGTTGGCAGGTTGATATCACTGATCTGAAGGGCATTCAACATGAACTATCTGGCGCCAAGGGTGTTGCAGAGCAGGTGGCCCAGGAGCTACAGGTTAAATTTGATGAGCTGGAGCTCTTCCGGAAAATGTCAGTTGGACGTGAGTTAAAAATGATCGAACTTAAAAAAGAGATTAATGAGCAGCTGCAGAATATGGGTGGGGCTCCCCGATACGAGATTGTGAGTGCTATACAAAACGAGAACGGTGGCGATTAAGGGCTGACTAAGGAGATTATATGTTTATTTCAGCAGTAGGACACAGTGAAGACCCTGATGCGCGCGAGGCAATGATTGAGATTCGTGAGAGCATTGAAGGTTCCTTTTCCGGACAACAGATAAAAGCTGGAATGCTATTTGCTTCAATTGATTTTGACCGTGAAGAACTTCTTACAACAGTGGATGAATTCTGGCCTGGTATTGAGTTGATTGGTTGCACTACCGATGGTGAAGTTTCCTCGAAACTTGGATTCATGGAAGATTCCGTCGTATTGATTCTGTTTGCATCCGATAGCATTGATATAACAGCTGGAATCGGGGCAAAGCTTAGCGAAAATACGGAGACTGCCTGCCATAAAGCAGTTAACTCAGCCCGCTCTAAAACTGACAAGGAACCAGTCATGTGTATTGCGTTTCCTGATGTGCTGAATAGTAGCGGCCAGCGTATCGTTGATAGTCTTGTGTTTGAACTTGGCAGAGATGTGCCATTGCTCGGTGGTGCTGCGGGTGACCAGTGGCGTTTACAAAAAACCTACCAGTTTTATGGCAATCAGATACTTAGTGACTCCATTCCAGTATTACTCTTCTCCGGTCCTTTGGATATTTCATTTTCAGCAGGGTTTGGCTGTGAACTGGTTGGAAAAGAGGCACTCGTAACCAAATCAGATGGAACTTTATTGCAGGAGATAAATTCCGAACCAGCAACAGAATATTTTAAAAGTATCTTGGGAGAGGGCACAAAGCCTGCAAATGAAGTCCCGTTGGCTGTTCTCAATGAGGATGGTGAAGTTGATTACTTACGCACACCAGCCACCGATTTCGGGTCGGAAATGGGAGCTGTTCATCTGTTCGCAGATATACGTGAGGGGTCCAGAGTTCAATCTGTCCTGATGGACAGGGATTCACTGGTGGCCGGTTGTGCAGATGCAGTAAATATCGCGGAGGCCCGCTTTCCTTCAGGAAAAAATCCGGATGTAGTGCTCATTTTTTCCTGTGCAGGGAGAAAGATTATGTTGGGTATGCGCACTGAAGAGGAACAACGATCTGTGAGAGAAGTAGTGGATTCCACTGTTCCCTGTGCCGGATTTTACACATACGGGGAGATTTGTCCGTCGGTTTCGGTTGAGGAAGGAGCAAAGTTTCATAATCACACATTTGTGATTGCCCTGCTTGGTGAAAAGGATGAATGATCAGGATAAACAAACGATCAAAGCTCTTGAGCGTGAAGTCCGTATTCTTAAAAAGAAGCTGGAGCGTTCTGAGCAAAACAGGTTGCGCTATGAAGAGTCGAAAGACCATTCAGAAGCCTTCCACCGGAAATTAATTGCTGATCTCGAACAGAAGAGTGATGCACTTGCACAGAGTGAGGAGCGCATACAAGCCCAGCTTAGTGAACGGGAAGATGCCCAGTCCGCCATGCTCAATATGATGCGGGATTTGGATGAAGAGAAGCTTAGAGCCGAAGGTGCTACGAAAGCCAAGTCGGACTTCCTTGCCAATATGTCGCATGAGATTCGCACACCGATGAATGCAATTATCGGTATGAGCCATCTGGCCCTGCAGACCGAACTTGATCGCAAACAGCGTAACTATATAGAGAAGGTTCATCGCTCTGGTGAGTCGCTGCTCGGTATTATCAATGATATTCTCGATTTCTCTAAGGTCGAAGCTGGTAAGATGGATATTGAACAGATCGATTTCCGTCTGGAAGATGTGTTCGACAACCTTGCCAACCTGGTGGGGCTGAAGGCCGAAGAGAATGGGCTTGAGCTGATGTTCGACCTGCCAGCGGAGCTGCCAACGGCTTTGATCGGTGACCCACTGCGTCTAGGCCAGATTCTGATTAATCTGGGTAACAATGCAGTGAAGTTCACCGAACAGGGTGAGATCGTGGTTGCTGTCGAAGTGGCCGAGCAGAGTGATGATAGTGCCAAACTGCACTTCTTTGTACGTGATACCGGCGTGGGCATGACGCCTGAGCAGCAGACCAAGATGTTTAAATCCTTCTCGCAGGCAGATACCACCACTACTCGCAAATATGGTGGTACTGGCCTTGGTCTGGCGATCTCCAAAACCCTCACCGAATTGATGGGTGGTGAGATATGGCTGGAGAGTGAAGCGGGGGTGGGCAGTACATTCCAATTCACAGCCGTTCTAGGCAAGCAGAAAGGCGCATTTTCCAAGCGCAACTCATCAGTATCTGATCTTGGTTCCTTGCGTGTGCTTGTGGTGGATGATAATGAATCATCCCGCGAGATTCTTAGTTCCATGCTGGCCAGTTTTGGCCTGCGTATTGATCAGGCGGGTTCAGGGGAAACGGCGCTTGCACTGCTTGAGCAGGCAAATGATTCCGATCCCTACAAGCTGGTATTAATGGACTGGAAAATGCCGGGCATGGATGGCATTGAAACCACTAGGGCCATTCAGTCAGATGATAATCTGATTGCAACACCAACGGTGGTCATGGTGACAGCTTATGGTCGTGAAGAGGCAAGCCATGTAGCGGAGGATGTAAATATTCAGGGTTTCCTGACTAAACCGGTTACCCCATCAAGTCTGCTCGATGCGATCATGCTGGCGATGGGGCACGAGGTGGCCAGCGAGAATCGCTCTGTTAATCGTCAGGATGAGGCAGCTCACGACATTGCCAAACTGCGTGGTGCCAAGGTTCTTCTGGTCGAGGATAATGAAATCAATCAAGAGCTGGCACTGGATCTGTTGGTCACTAATGGCATCACGGTCGAAGTGGCCAATGATGGTCAGGAAGCACTGGATATGCTTGAGAAGGAAGCCTTTGATGGTGTGCTGATGGATTGCCAGATGCCGGTGATGGATGGTTATACAGCGACTCGCAGGCTGCGCGAACAGGATCGTTTCAGAGATCTTCCCATATTGGCCATGACAGCCAATGCCATGACTGGTGATCGTGAGAAGGTGATGGATGCCGGCATGAACGAACACATTGCCAAGCCCATTAATATTTATGACATGTTCCATACCATGGCCAAGTGGATCACTCCATCCGAGCCAGTGGTGGCTGATGTAGTTGAGGTAGCAGATGAGCCTGACACTCAGGTAGATATTCCTGAAATTGAGGGGATTGATATGGCTGCAGGCTTGGCGACCTGTCAGGGCAACGGGAAACTCTATCGTAAGCTACTAATCAAGTTCCGAAATAGTCAGCAAGATTTTGATGCGCAGTTTCACGCTGCACTGAGCGATATTGATTCTTCAGCTCCAGAGCGTGTGGCCCACACACTTAAAGGTGTGGCGGGTAATATTGGTGCGAAAGAGGTGCAGGCAGCGGCTGCTGCTCTGGAGACTGCCTGCAAGGACAACCAAGCAGTTGAAGGGATCGAGCTACTACTGGAAGTAGTGAATGCAGAGCTCTCTTCTGTGATTGCAGGGCTAGTGACGATAGATAAGAGTGAGAACAAGGCTGGGTCAGAAACCGAGTCACTTGATGTAGAGCGGTTCAGCTTGCTTCTGGAGAAGCTGAGGCCGTTGCTGGAAGATGATGACACAGCCTCAGCAGCACTGCTTGATGAGCTGCATGAACTGCCAGGAATTGCTGTGTATGCAAGTGCGTTAAAACGCTTATCGATGGCTGTTGATGGATATGATTTTGAACAGGCTTTGCAAGAGTTGGATGAATTGAATATTGAATGAAACACGAGCTGATATGAGTGAGGCCGAAGCCAGAGTAGTTCTGGTTGTCGATAATGCTCCTGACACATTCATTGATGTGAAGCTTTATGGTTTATCTTCTAGATAGATGATTAATAGGAGAAGAATTGATGCTTAATAGGTGCCAGCTATTTATGAGAGCTTTTCTCTTCATCTGTATCACCCAGCTGCTGTTGATTGGCCTGGGCAACTCTATGGTTTTGGCCGCTTCGGAAGAATTACCATTGCAACTCACCACAGAAGAGCGTGCCTGGCTCAAAGTACATCCGGTGATTCGGGTTTCGAGTGAATCTGATTATGCCCCCTTTGATTTTCAGATAAATGGCGAACCGGTCGGCTACTCTACCGACTATGTGAAACTTCTGGCGAAACGTCTCGGAATTCGCATCGAGTTTGTCAAAGACACCTGGGATAATCTCCTGAAAAAAGCTGAAAATAGGGAGTTGGATCTTGTCCATACGATTTTCAATGCACCTGCAGAGCGCGCGAATTACCTGAATTTCACCAAGCCTTATAAACGGGTTATCAATGCCATCGTTGCCCGAGATGGCGTCACCGATATCAATAGTTTGAATGATTTGAATTCAAAAACCGTGGCATTGGTCAAGGCAGATTCTGTGGCCATGCTCATTCCAAAAATAGTTCCCGATGCCCGGCATCAGTATTTCGACGATTACTCGGCTGTGCTCAAGGCAGTAAGCCTCGGCAAGGCTGATGCAGCAGTGCTGGAGTTGCCGACCGCAGCCTATCTGATTCGCCAATTGTCGCTGACCAACCTTAAGATTGCCGCAGAGGTAACAGAGCTTGGCAGTCGGGATCAGAGCTATCGGCTCGCGGTACGAAAAGATTGGCCTCTCTTCGTATCAATTCTGGAAAAGGCGATGGACTCGTTGCGGCCCGAAGAGCTTGCGGTTCTTGAAAGCAGATGGATGACTTTGCCTAGCTCTACCAGTGGTTCGACCTCTATCGCCTTAACAGACGAGGAGCGAACCTGGCTTCAGATCAACCCCAAGATTCGCGTTAGCAATGAAACGAATTGGCCTCCATTTAACTATTCAGTTGATGGGAAGCCCATGGGGTATTCCATAGAGTTTATGAATCTGTTGGCCAAGCGAACAGGATTGAAACTTGAGTACATTAACGGGCCAACCTGGTCTGAATTTATGGCTATGATCACAAGCGGTCAACTTGATGTGATGCTAAATATTGTTAAGACAGAAGAGCGAAGTAAATATCTATTATACACCTCATCTTATGCACAGAACCCGAATGTCATTTTAAGTCGTCAAAGTGAAAAATACAGTGGTCTGGAAGCGTTAAAGGGAAAAACTGTCGCTATTGTG
>JAJFLF010000189.1 GCA_021772845.1 Mariprofundus sp. | reverse complement strand
CGGTTCTGGATGAACCAGCAGCAGATGTGTTGGCTTATGTCTTTGATGATACCGGTAATCCGGTTCGTCAGATGCAGTTCTCGAATCTTCCGGCAGGAGCCAATGCAATGGTTTGGGATGGTTTGTTGGATTCAGGAGCTCAGGCGCCACAGGGGAATTACAGTATTCAGCTCTCTCCACTCAGTATTAATGGTGCTGAAGTGGCTTATAGCATTCAGCGAACAGGCCAAGTTGATGCCGTTCGATTTAACGCGACAGGAACAGAATTAATGGTGGGTGGTGTAGCTACATCCATTGCAGATATAACAGAACTTCGTTTGTAATCAGATGACAAACGACAATAATCATAAGGAGTAAATCATGGGTATTTATAATGCACTATATATCGGCGCTTCCGGCCTATCATCGTTTGGTGAGGCTGTACGTGTAGTTGGTGATAATATTTCCAACGTCAACTCTCTGGGCTTTAAAAGTCAGAATGTAAACTTTTCAGATGTACTCTCACAAACTGTGGGTGTATCCAGGTCCAATATTGCCAACCAGGTAGGTAACGGTGTGCGTATTGGTTCTATTACCCGTGATGCGGCGCAGGGTTCATTGCAGAACACTACCAGTCCGACCGATATGGCGATCAATGGTAACGGTCTGTTTGCCATGCGTGATCCGGCTACCGGTCAGCTTTCCTATACCAGAGCCGGTGCATTCATTCTGGATAAAGATTTTAATCTGATTGATGCGCAGGGTAACGTGGTTCAAGGTTTTCCGGTGGATCAGGTGACCAATACAGCAACAGGTAATGTGAGTGATATCACTTTCGCCAATCTGGCAGCACAAGCTCAGGCGACCTCTGCGGTGACTGCAGCAGTTACACTCGATTCCAATGCTACGGTGTTGGGTGTAGGTACTATTTTTGATGCGAATAATCCAGCTACGTATCACTACAAAACTGAAGTAAATATGTTTGATTCTCTGGGGCAGACACATGCCACTAGCATGTTATTCACTAAAGTGGGGCTGGACACTGCCGGTAATACCGTCTGGGACTGGCAAGCTGCTGTCGATGGTGGTGAGTTGGCAGGAGGCACAGCCGGTGTTTCAACACCAGTTAGCGCACCTACACTTACAACGGTTACGCCTGCAGTGACTCCAATTGCTGATACCGCTAATGGTACATATGCAGTGGTTAGTACAGCAGCAGCAGCAGCTTCGAGCATTACAAACTTCGTGGCAACGGCTGTCGGTGCGTCCTACAACGTTGTTTCTGATGGGGCCGCTAAGATTACGGTGACATCCTCTGTGCCCGGTGTAAGTGGTACCGGTACTTTCGTAGCCAATACTACAGAGGCAATCACCTTAGGTGATGGTACGATTGTTAGTATGAATTATGGTGCTACTGACATTGCTGGACTGGCCGCTACATTTGCAGCACCACTCGCGGGAGCTGGTTTGGGTACTGCTGCTGTTGCACCCTTTGTAGCAGATGGTGCTCTAGGAACTCAAACGATTGTGTTTGGTCCCAATGGTGAATTGGTAAAAGAAAATTCACCTGATCTTACCCTTAGCTGGAATGGTGCAGCACCCAGCACTGTCTCTCTGGATTTCGGTAATGCCGCAGGTCAGGGAACACTCTATGCAGTAAACTTGGCCGATGGTGGACAGGGCATCACAGGTACTGGTCTTGAAGCCACGGTTCAGGTGGCAGGTTCATTCGCCACGCGTCAGATGACTCGTGATGGTTTTGCATCTGGCTTCTTGGATAAGCTAGAAACAGACTCTTCCGGTAAGATCTTTGGTGTGTTTACCAATGGTCAGCGTCGTGGGCTATTTCAGGTGGCACTCGCTAACTTCCCGAATGATGCTGTGTTAAACCATATCGGTAATAACCTGCTGCAAGAAAGTATCGCATCAGGTACACCTGTATTGGGTCTGCCGGGAGCTGGTGGTATGGGTACGATCTCACCATTTGCACTGGAACAGTCCAATGTGGATCTGGCAGCTGAATTTGTGAAACTGATCATTATTCAGCGTGGTTATGAAGCGAACTCAAAAACCATTCTAACCACTGATCAGATGTTATCTTCATTGATGCAAGTGAAACGTTAATAATCACTTGATGATCTCATAGAGATCAACAGCGCTATCAACAGGCAGAAGGATTTCCCTTCTGCCTGTTTTGTTTGGTGAGAATTAATGCGTGATGATATTTGCGCTGGTCTCTGCCAGATGGGCGCCATAACTGCGGGCGGCGGCGAGGGCTGCATCGCTGATGCCAGACGGCATGCCTTCATGGTTGCCAGTACGACCATAGGGGCCCCATTGCAGACCGCCATCGGCATAAGCGGGTAACGACTTAGGAAAACCGATCACGATCATGCCGTGTTCTAAAAAGTTGGAATAGAGAGAGATCATGGTCTGTTCAACACCGCCTCCGGCTCCACCAAAACCACCACCGGTGGCAAACACGCCTCCGACTTTTCCTTCCAGCGAGCCATCCATCCATAATTTACCAGCCTGATCAATTAGCTTTTTCATGGGCCAGGCCATGGAGCCCATGTGTACAGATGTGCCGAAAACGATGACATCGGCATCGATCAGGTCATTTAATCCGGTCGCTTCAGTGCTTTTTAACGTAATCACTGCATCTGACTGGCTGACTTTCATGCCTGCAGCAATGGCATTGGCCATTTTCTCAGTGCTGCCGTAATCGGAATGGTAAGCGATGAGTACATTCATAATCTTTCTCCTGATGTAGGGGGACTATATTCAGATGGCTATAGCTGTCTATCTGGACGCTGCATAAGCGCTCTTATTTGGTTAGTGTGCGCGCATGGAAGAGCGATTGATTGAATTGGAAACTAAAATATCTTATCAGGATCATCTGATCGGGGAATTGAATGATGTAGTGGTGACTCAGCAGAAGCAGATTGATCAGCTTGAAAAGGCGATGCTGCGTCTGTCTGATCATCTCAAACAAGCCAGCGGCTCAGGTCTGGCCAGACCCGATGAGGAAGTGCCTCCGCCTCACTATTAAGACCGCTACGTTTCCGTTATGTGCATTGCAAAGCTATAGTTGCTCAATATTTAAAAGTAGGTGACAAACATGTCTGAAAAACCATGGGGCGGTCGTTTTGAATCCCCGACGAATGAATTTGTAGAAGCCTTTAATGCCTCCACCGATGTCGATGCACGTATGTATGCAGAAGATATCGCAGGCTCAAAAGCGCATGCCAAGATGCTGTGTCAGCAGGGTGTGTTATCGTCTGAAGATCTGAATGCTATTTTACGAGGCCTGGATGAAGTGGCCGGCGAAATCGAAAGTGGTGAATTTGAGTTTACCATTGCACTTGAAGATGTGCATATGAACATCGAATCCCGTTTGACTGCTAAAATTGGTGATGCCGGTAAACGCCTGCATACAGCACGCTCCAGAAATGATCAGGTGACCACCGATACTCGCCTCTATTTGCGTCGCCGTAGTGATACGATGGTAGCTCGTCTGCGTAAGCTTCAATCTGTATTGGTGGTGTTGGCCGAGCAACATGCTTCGACCATTATGCCCGGTTTTACCCATTTGCAAACAGCACAGCCTGTGACTCTTGGTCATCATCTGCTTGCTTATGTGGAGATGTTTGAACGTGATGCATCCCGTTTTATTGATGCGCGTCAGCGCATGAATCAGTGCCCTTTGGGTTCAGCAGCTCTGGCTGGTACAACATTTCCTATCGATCGCCATATGACGGCTGATTTGCTTGGGTTTGATGCGCCGACTGCCAACTCTTTGGATGCGGTATCTGATCGTGATTATATTATGGAACTGCTTGCTGCTTCGGCTATCTGTTCGGTGCATCTATCTCGCTTTTCTGAAGAATTGATTTTGTGGATGAGTGCTCAGTTTGGATTTATTGATCTGCCCGATGCTTTTTGTACCGGTTCTTCCATTATGCCACAGAAGAAAAACCCTGATATGCCGGAGTTGGTTCGCGGCAAGTCCGGTCGTATTATTGGTGGTCTGGTGGCAATTTTAACTACAGTGAAAGGTCTGCCCTTGGCTTACAACAAAGATATGCAGGAAGATAAAACTGCCGTGTTTGATGCCTTCGATAATCTGGAAGGTTGTTTGCGTGTGTTTGGTGATATGTTGCCTGGTATGACGGTGAATAAAGAGGTGATGCATAAAGCGGCATCATCTGGTTTCGCCACAGCCACCGATCTTGCTGATGCCCTGGTTCGTGCAGGTGTACCATTTCGTGATGCGCATGAGATTGTTGGTAAATCAGTGGGGTATTGCATTCGAGAGACGATCGAACTGCACACCATGCCT
>JAJFLF010000188.1 GCA_021772845.1 Mariprofundus sp. | reverse complement strand
CGCAATGACGAGCCTGAACGTGCATCCCGTCCATGGGATAAAGATCGTGATGGTTTTGTCATGGGTGAGGGCGCCGGTGTAATGGTTCTGGAATCACTTGAATCTGCGCAAGCACGAGGTGCCGTGATTCTGGCCGAGGTTATCGGTTATGGCATGAGCGGTGACGCTTACCATATGACTTCTCCTTCTCCGGGTGGAGAAGGTGGCGGTCGTTGTATGAAGGCTGCGTTGAATCGTGCAGGTATTAATCCGGAAGATGTGGATTATATCAATGCGCATGGTACTTCCACACCTGCGGGTGATGTGGCTGAAACACAGGGTATCAAGTCTGTCTTCGGTGATCATGCCAAAAAGCTGATGGTTTCGTCATCCAAATCGATGACCGGGCATCTGCTTGGTGCTGCTGGTGGTATTGAAGCTGCGTTTTCAGTGCTGGCTGTAAAAAATGGTGTTGTTCCACCTACCATCAATATTGAAAATCAGGATCCGGATTGTGATCTTGATTATGTGCCGAATGTTGCACGTGATGTTGATATCAAGGTGGCTGTTTCCAACTCGTTTGGTTTCGGTGGTACCAATGCGACAGTCATCGTTCGTAAGTTCGACTGACCTGTATAAGATATAGTGACGTGATTTTCCGCGTCATATCAAATCAAGGCCGTAAGCTCAGCGCTTACGGCCTTTTTTCTTCATGTCCTGAGAGTTTTTCAGCGCTACTTGAAGATCCTTCAGGTGATGGTCGTCAGTTTTTGACTTCAAAATCTGGTCTCTCATCCTCCTTGTCTCAAGCCGCAGATCAATCTGCTATCGATGTTTTTTTTGCTGACTGGAAGTCAGCCGTGACATCTGAACGCGCACAATCACCTGCTATTCGTTGTCTGTTTTATGCCGCTTATGAAGCTTCATCGTTCATAGAGGATTTACCACAAGCTAAAAGCAGTGTGCCGGGGCCTCTGTTGTGGTCGTTGTTGCCGGATTATTCGATCTGCTTTGATGGTGATGAAATCCATCTGGCGGCAAGCAGTGAACATAACATGCAGGCTGTGCTGAGTATGCTGGATGGAGTCGAGAGTAAGAGAGATAGTGTTAAGATGAATGCATTCTCTGCGGCTGAGTCAGAGATTAACGTGCTCGTATCTGATCACTATACGCAGGCAGTAGAGGCCGTGAAGTCTTATATTGCAGCTGGCGATGTGTTTCAGGCAAATATAGCCCGTTTCTGGTCGATGCCATTCAGCTCTTCTGATCTTCGAGCTTTATATGACAGATTGCGGAAGGTGAATTCGGCTCCTTTCTCCTCCTATGTTCAGATCGATTGTGATGATGGCTCGCAAGAGAGTGCTCTTCATTTGATATCAGCCTCTCCTGAGCGTCTGTTTCGTACATGGCCTGATGGTGAGGTGGATACACGTCCGATTGCTGGCACGAGAAGGCGAGCTGAAGGCGATATGGATGAGTCACTAAGGGCTGAGCTTCTATTGTCAGAAAAAGAGCGTGCAGAGCATATTATGCTGGTTGATCTTGAGCGGAATGATCTGGGTAGAGTTTGTAAGCCGGGCAGTGTGGAAGTGAACGAGCAGATGGTGATTGAGCAGTATGCGACAGTTCAGCATATCGTATCCAATGTGCGCGGGTTTCTGGCGGACGGTATGGATGTCGTTGATCTGTTCAGAGCCATGTTTCCCGGTGGCACAATTACCGGTTGCCCTAAAGTGCGTTGTATGGAAATTATTCATGAGCTGGAAAACAATGCTCGCGGCCCATATACCGGAGGACTTGGTTATATGGCCTGGGATGGAACATCGGATATGAATATTCTCATTCGTACATTTTGGCACCACGAAGGAAGATTAAACTGGGCGGCAGGTGCTGGTATTGTTGCAGATTCCGACCCTGAACATGAATTAATCGAGACTGAACACAAAGCCGAAGGTCTGTTGCGCGCCCTGTTTTAGAAGGTCTGCTGTTCAAATTTAAGCGATGCGTTCAGAGATCGCTTGTGTGAGCGGTTCACCGACATCAAGCATGAGTGATTCATCTTCCGCTTCTACCATGATACGTAGTTTGGGTTCAGTGCCGGACATGCGTACATTAATGCGTCCATTTTCACTCAAGCGTTTTTCGGCATCAGCGATAAGACCCTGCACTTGTGAATCAGCCAATACATCTTTGCGCTCAGGCATTACAATATTCCACAGTTTTTGAGGGAACAGGGTCATGTCTGAGGCCATCTCTGCCAAAGGTTTACCTTGTTCGCTCATGGCAGAGAGCAGTTGCAATGCGGTCATCAGGCCATCACCTGTGGTGTTATGGTCGAGAAGAATCATGTGGCCGGACTGTTCGCCACCAAGATTGCAGCCTTTCTCACGCATCATTTCGAGCACATATCGGTCACCTACTGCTGCGCGGTGCATAGCAAGGCCCATATTATTCAGGTAGCGCTCCAGGCCCATATTGCTCATCAATGTTGTAACAACACCACCGCCAGTTAAAGCACCATGATTGTGGGTATGTTCAGCAAGAATCGCAATGACTCTGTCGCCATCAATAAGTTGACCATTGGCATCACAGGCGATCAATCGGTCAGCATCACCATCAAGGGCCAGGCCGATGTATGCACCTGTTTCAATCACCCGTTGCATCATATATTCAGGATATGTCGAGCCACATTCACGGTTGATGTTGTAACCATCGGGCTCATCAAACATGCTGATCACTTCACAGCCGAGCTCTTTTAAAATGCGAGGTGCAACATCGTAAGCTGCACCATTGGCGGAATCGATAACGACTTTGAGTCCATCAAAGCGCATGCGACGTGGTAATGAGCCTTTGAGGAACTCAATGTAGCGACCACGGGCATCATCAATACGGAATGCTTTACCAATCTCCAGTGCGGGTGGTAGTGGTGGTAAGTCATCAATGCATGCTTCAATTTCAAGTTCGATGCTATCGGGTAGCTTGAATCCATCGGCGGCAAAAAATTTGATGCCGTTATCTCCAGCAGGATTATGAGATGCAGAGAGCATAACGCCGGCATCGGCCCGCAAGCTGCGTGTTAAATATGCCACTGCGGGTGTGGGAATGGGGCCAACCAACAGTACATTCATACCTTGTGCAGTGAGTCCTGCGCACAGGGCTGATTCGATCATATAACCTGAGAGTCGTGTGTCTTTGCCGATAAGGATCTGTGGCTGATGCTTCATGTGACGGGTCAGAACATGCCCTGCTGCACGACCGAGTGTTAAGGCAAACTCGGCAGTCATGGGTAATTTATTGACAGTGCCGCGTACTCCATCGGTACCAAAGTAACGTCTCATGTTGATTCTCCTGCTGCCGGGGCCTGCATTGGTCGTATCTGTTTTTTCAGTAAGTGACCTTGGATGTGGATTTCGACATTGCGATCGGTCAGGCGAATCGCTTTGCCGGACGGGCTTTCAATGCCTGTACTGGTCTCAAATGCCCCTTCCTTTAATGTGAGCCGGATAGGTGCAGTGTCCACTTCTCGCAACGTCTCTAACCAAACTTCTGGTCCAGTCAGTTTTACCTGGAGCGGTTTGATGTTGATATCTTCAACCTGCCAGCCTTCAGGCAATTCAAAGCTGGCACGAATCGGAATGGATCGTGTGACCAATCGATCAACCTGCAGTTCAAGCCGGTCTGGTTGTACTTTATCAATATGCAAGCCTACCGGCAGTGATACAGCTGAGAGTTGAGGTGCTCTCTCGACCACGCCTGGAGTAGTTAAGTCAGAGGCATCAATGGGTATGGAGAAGTTGAGTTGACGCAGGTCTTTTAAGCGGGATTGCAATCCATTGATTGTTACCCGCACATGGTCAGGAAAATCATTCACGATCACCATGTCTGCAGGTAAACCATGCACCTGTAGTGGCACATCCATGCTGACAGAGCCTTCACCTTGTCCATGTACTTGCAGCCATAGCGAAACGGCGATTGCGATGGCCCAGAAATGCAGGTTGTAACGGCGAAATAGTGCAATCGATTGGCCCACTATGCTTCTCCAGTTATTGATCTGCTGTTTTGAGGGAGCGTTCCAGAAAATAGCTCCTTTTCCAGAGCTTTATGCAGTGTTTTGCTATCCATGCTTTTACCCAGTTGACCGCCTTTAACCAAGTGTACATTGCCGGTCTCTTCAGAAATGACGATGACCAGTGCATCAGTCTCTTCTGAAATGCCTACAGCTGCGCGGTGACGGGTGCCAAATCGACCGGAGACGGCATTGGATTGTGCTAATGGAAGTAAGACGCGGGCAGCTAGTACTCGGCCCCCTCGTTCGTCTCTGCCAATTATGACGGCACCATCATGCATGGGAGCATCAGGGCAAAACAGAGACTGAATCATGTCTGCCCGCAATGGTGCATCCATGACAACACCTGAATCAAACAAATGCCTTAAACCAGTATCGCGTTCGATCACAATCAGCCCGCCCCAGCCGCGATGAACCAATGAAAAAGAGGATTCGACCAGAGCATCCACCATGCCTTCTATGGGGCCTGTGTTAGCCGCTAGCGGATTAATGGCTACGCGCATCAATGCACGTCTGATCTCTTGCTGAAAGAGTACTACGAGAATGACCATGAAAGCTGAGAAGAAGTGGCCGAATATCCACTCCACAGTGAACAGACCAAAGGTGCGGGCCAATTGATAGGTGATGACGACAATAGCAACGCCAATCAGCATTTGTACGGCACGTGTACCACGAATGAGGTGTAGGAAAAAGTAAACTACAATCGCAACTACCGCGATATCTATAAAATCTGTGATGCCGAATTGCCAGTTGGACATGGGCTTGATGCACCTCGATACTGTTATTTGGGCTGTAACTGTTTAACTTATACCTGATTCTTTCAAAAGAAGAGGTCGTTTGTCGGCTCATTGTAGACGATGTACTTAAGCTAATGTGATTGCTTAAGCTTGCAAGCTAAAAGCTGGTTTGAGGGGATAATGCTGAAGCAACTTGTACGGCGCGGCGCTGCAATGGCACATCATGTACGCGTAGCATATCCGCACCATTGCCAATGCCCATGGCACCGGCCACAGCAGTTTCAACTTCGCGATTGCTGACAGGGCTATCGGTCAACTGGCCCAGAAATGATTTGCGTGATACTCCCAATAAGATGGGCATATCGAATGTTTTCTTGAAATGGCGAATGCCTTGGATCAAAGCGAGATTATCCTGAAGCCGTTTGCCAAAGCCTATGCCTGGATCAAGTGTAATGGCAGATGCTTTAATGCCAGCATGTAAACATGCATCGATGCGTTGGCTAAAAAATGCGCTTACATCTTCTACTGCATCTTTATATTGTGGTTGCTGCTGCATGGTTTTTGGAGATCCCTGCATATGCATCAGGCATACATCAATGCCGCTATCAGCGACTATTGATAGGCTCTCTGCATCATGGGTGAGTGCGCTTACATCATTGATCATGCATGCACCCGCATCAATGGCTTGTCGCATGACTTCGGCTTTCATGGTGTCGGCTGAGACCAGACAACCATGCTCTGCCAACGCCTTGATGACAGGGATTGTCCGTGCCAGTTCTTCTTGCAGTGACACTTTCTCTGAGCCCGGGCGCGTGGATTCACCACCCACATCAATAATGGCAGCACCCTGTTTAAACATCTGGAGCCCATGTTGAATCGCGCTTTCAATATTGAAAAAGCTACCGCCATCCGAAAATGAATCAGGGGTGCAATTAAGCACCCCCATGATCCAGACATCGCTACTTACACCGTTATTCGATTGCGGTCGGTGCCAGCGAGATTGTATCGGCATTTCTTTAGCTTGGTTTACTGGCCTGATCAGCTTCATCGGCACTTGAGTTTGCTTCATCATCGCCTATATCAACCTTGGCTTCAGGCTCTTCAGGTTTTGTGTCTGTTGAAGAGCTCTTTGTCTCTGCCTCTTTGATCAGCAATGGCTCCTTGCCTTCCATGACGCGGTCAATGTCGGTGGTGTCCAGTGTCTCATATTTAATGAGGCCTTTGGCAAGCCGATGCAATTGGTCCATATGCTCTTCTAAAATGACCTTGGCTCGATCGTAATTATCTTCAATGAGTTTACGTACCACGCCGTCAATTAAACGGGCAGTCTCTTCCGAGATGTTGGTTTGACGGGTGATTTCACGGCCCAAAAATGGTTCGTGCTCACGTTCGCCATATACCATTGGGCCAAGCTCAGACATGCCCCACTGCGTTACCATATTTCGCGCTAACTGAGTGGCGCGCTCAAAGTCATTGGATGCACCTGTAGTCATCTGACCAAGTACAAGCTCTTCACCAAGACGCCCGCCCATCATGATCGAAATCTGATCGAGCAGATATTGTTTGTCATGGTTGAAGCGATCTTCTTCCGGCATCTGCATGGTGATGCCAAGCGCTTGGCCGCGCGGAATAATACTTACCTTATGAACCGGGTCTGCACTTTCAAGATGTTTGGCGACCAGTGTGTGTCCCGCTTCATGGTAGGCGGTGGTCTCTTTCTGATCATCAGAGATCAACATAGAGCGACGCTCTGTTCCCATCATTACTTTATCTTTGGCTGTTTCAAAGTCTGCCCGCATGACTTTATCGCGATCATAACGTGCTGCATTCAAGGCGGCTTCATTGACCAAGTTGGCCAAATCGGCACCAGTGAAGCCGGGTGTTCCACGCGCCAACTCTTTGCCGTTCACATCGGATGCAAGTGGCACTTTTCGCATGTGTACTTTCAGGATCTGTTCACGGCCCAACAGATCAGGACGGGGAACCACAACCTGACGGTCAAATCGACCCGGACGCAAGAGTGCAGGGTCCAAAACATCCGGACGGTTGGTTGCAGCAATTAGAATGACACCTTCATTGGACTCAAAACCATCCATTTCTACCAGCATCTGGTTCAACGTCTGTTCGCGCTCATCATTACCGCCACCAACACCAGCACCGCGATGGCGCCCCATAGCATCGATTTCATCGACAAAGATAATACATGGTGCATGTTTTTTGGCTTGTTCGAACATATCACGCACACGGGATGCGCCGACACCGACAAACATTTCAACAAAATCAGAACCGGAAATAGAGAAGAATGGTACTTCCGCTTCACCGGCAATGGCTCGAGCCAATAGTGTTTTACCGGTACCCGGAGGGCCAACCAATAACACCCCTTTTGGAAGCTTGCCGCCGAGACGGGTGAATTTGGATGGGTCACGCAAGAACTCGATCACTTCAGTCACTTCCTGCTTGGCTTCATCACAGCCTGCTACATCTTCAAAAGTAACACGGGAAGTATTTTCATTCAGTAGTTTGGCTTTACTCTTGCCAAAGCCCATGGCACCACCTTTGCCGCCGCCGCCTTGCATTTGACGCATGAAAAATACCCAAACACCAATCAGTAGCAACATTGGGAACCATGAAATTAGTATAGATAACAGGAATGGGACTTCGTCAGGAGCTTTCACATTAATGACGACGTGTTGATCCAGGAGACGTTGTGAAAGGGCCGTGTCATTGTTTGGCACGGTGACGTTATAGCTTTTTAATTCACCGGAGTTATCGCGGTATTGGCCATTAACCAGATTATCTTTGATGGTGGCAGACTCAACCATGCCGCTGTCAACTTTTTCTATATAGGTAGAGTAGGACATTTTTTCAGCTTTCTGCATTGGTGCTGAAAACATATTGAAAAGACTCATCATGGTCAGGCCTATCACCAACCACAGCAGTAAATTTTTACCCATAATAAACAGTTCCTCGTCATTTTTTGTCGCGTGGCATAGATGCCGATTGTGCGTAATCGTGCGGCTTTCTGTATGAAAACAGCGTTAAATGTCTACGATATTTTTTGCAAAATATGCTCTAGTTGGCTGCAGATGCAAGTAGCCTCGCTTTCTGTAGAGACGGCAGCGTGATAAATCAAGCCCTCCCAGGCCACTTTTTATTGTCCATGCTTCAACCAGTTCGATATGTCGACGGCCGGGAGTGACTCCTTCGCCGAGTAGCTGTGCCATCATCCTTTGCAGCAGCCGGGCCCGAATGACACTGGAGCAGGCGTTCCATGCCGGCCATGGCATGGTAATCATGTTTTTCTCGTTTTGAACTATCTTATGCCATATAACGTCTGTTTCCTTATCAATATGACGAATAAGTCTGTCCGCCTGTTGTTGCCAGCGCAGAAACAGTGTTTGTGGTGAAGCGCCAGCGTTTGCCATGCGGGGAAACAGTTGATGCCTGATGCGATTACGCCAGATGCTCATATCCCGGTTGCTCGGGTCTTCAAACCATGCGATATCCGCATCTATCAGTGCCTGTTTTAAATCCTGCACTGGTACATGCAGTAGAGGCCGAACAATGCATAACTTACCAATCAATCGTTCGCGTCTCATGCCTTGGCAACCACCCGCTCCTGCTCCCTGTAGTAGTCGCATGCACACGGTTTCAGCCTGATCATCCAGATGTTGAGCCAGACACAGGGTGGAGATTCCGCTGGCAAGACTCCAGCTTTGAAATTGTGCTAATCGACCGTGGCGTGCTTCTGCTTCACGGTTTTTGCCGGATGGTGGATTCAGTCGGGCACTGCTGAATTCGATTCCCCAGACTGCAGCTTTGGCGCGCAACAGTTCAGTTTCCTGTGCCGATGAGTCGCGCCAGCCGTGATCTATATGCCAAGCTTGCACATCATGTCCGGCCTGTTTTAAGGCCAGCAGAAGTGCGGTGGAATCCGCACCGCCAGACCACCCTACAGCCAGTTGTTGCGGCAGAGCTGGTATATCGGCATGCATCAGCCATTGTTTGTGGGGGAACGCTAAAGGAGTCTGGTTCACCTGTTGGGATAAGGTCATTTCCAGTGCGGCAATCCACGTTCAATAATATATTTGCTTACCAATGCATCGGGATCAAGCAGTTCAAACAGATCCAAATCTACGCCACCGATGCTGGCTTTGCCTGCTTTCATCAATAACCAGGGAGCATCACCTTCGGATGCAGCCTGCTGGATAACCAGCAGCTCCAGGCCTCCGTGTGGCGTACGGAATCCATCCAGAACGCCCTCTACTTGCGCTTTCTTCAGGCGAAAGCTTTTGATGCTGGCTTTTTTTGCAAGCAGAGAGGTTAATTCTGTCATGGCGGAAGCGGTGAAAGCGAAACCTGCATTGTGCAGTATCTGTATGATATGTCCTTCCACCGTTTTGACCGGCTCAATATTCACTTGCCCCAAGGGTGTACTATTTTTCTCGCTATTGCGCTCATGGATGAGTTGGCCAATGCGACTGTCGCGTCTTAGTCCTGCTTCGGCCTGAGTTACAGCCAGCGAAAAGGCGATGCGATAGTGGCCCAGATTTGGATCTTTGAGCTCAGAAAAGCTCCACTCTCCAGTCATGTCCATGCACATCGATATGGCTGGAACGACAAGATCATCGTCAAGCTTCTGCTGAGATGATGATGCAAACCACTGTTTTAACTGATGGCGCAAGGCAATGCCTGCTTCGGTCAGGTGTAGCACTGAACCGCGCAAGCTGCATCCTGAAGCAGAGCAGGCATCAAGAAACACACCATCTCGGCCATCAATCAATGACAATATGCCGGGTAAAAAGGTGCTACTGATATAAGCACCAGCATCCAGTCCATGCCAGGCATTCAATCCGGCCAGGTATTCCGACCATTCGACACGCAAGCAGCCCTGGCGTTGAGATAGCGCTTTGCCACTGTGCAGGGCTTTGGTGACATCCGGTTGAATCAGTACCAAATCACCATCGCGCCAGGCTTTATCCAGCAGTGCTGCTGTTTCGCCAGTCGCACCGTTGCCACTATTGCCGCTGGTGCGTAATCCGCCAGCACTGCGCATGCCTCCACCACTGCGTATGCCACTGGCCGAGCGACCACTTGAAGAGGATTTATCAACGCTGGCAAGGCTCTCTTTTCTATCCAGCCACGATTTTTCAGATGTGCGCCTGGCCACTTCAATTTTTACATCTTCGTCAAATACCCTGAAGGCCATCAGCGTGATATTGTCTTCTAACCATGGCTCAGCGACGGCTTTCGCTGTCCGGCCACCTTGCATCCAGGCTAATAGCCATTTTGCCACGGGTGCTTGCTGATTTGCTTTGAGGTTTTCTATCGCAGCAGCATCCGGTTGAACTTGTCTGGCCAGTAGTTGATCCAGCTTTTTAGCATCCAGTACATAACGCATCCAGCCGCTGAAGCTGCTGTCCATGCCGAGTTTCCACAGTGATAAACGGGCCCAGCAGCGACGCTGCAGATGTGCGCCGAGTTGATCCTTGGCCAATAACTGCAGCATGCCGCCTTCGTTATGCATGCCGACCTTACTTCGCAGCATTCGCATACGAGGTACGATTTCAGGTTCCAAACCATAGGCGCGAATAACCCGACTATCATCGGCCAACAGGGATGCGTCCGGCTGATATTGTAAAAATGCCATCGGTGTCGCCGGTAACATCATGGATTCATAGGTTGCAATACGGGTTACTTCGACAAC
>JAJFLF010000187.1 GCA_021772845.1 Mariprofundus sp. | reverse complement strand
ATCATCCAGCAGCTCAGGAAACAGCGTGCTTTGGCTGCGGCTTTCTCCTACAACAAATCGTTTCATGAAAATACCCCACAAGACGTTGTGAGATAATCATACCATTAATGATCAGCGTTTTCACACACTCTGGGCCGGAAGCAGCCATTCACGATTATCTAAAAATCGGTGCGGCAGACATCAGCAAGAGAGGGACCCTGGGGTCTCGGTTAAACCTATTCGGGTACAAGCCAGCTGAAGTGGGTTTTGCCAGCACCATCAGTTAGATATTTATTGATCCAGTGTAAGGATGATTGAATATCCTGTTTGGCATGCCAGGGCGGGTTTACAATCAACATGCCGGATCCGTGCATTTGCATGTCGGGAAAACTATTACCGCAATCCAATTCGACGCGCAGAATATTGCGGATAGCTGAACGCTTGAACGCTTTAAATAGTTCGTGATGACGTGCAGCAGGCAGTAGTGGATACCATATGACATAAACACCCGCACGAAAGTGGGGGTAGGTAGCGCTAATGGTTTCAGCAACTTTTTGGTATTCGGATTTGTCTTCATAGGATGGATCAATAAATACCACACCGCGTTTTTCTTTGGGCGGTAAGAGTGCACCCAATGCTTCGAACGCATCGCGTTTATGAAGGGCAAGTTTGCGGCTACTATTGATGCTGTGGCGCAGTCCTTCGAACTCCTGCGGATGCAGGTCGCATGCAGCAAGGCGGTCATCTTCGCGTAGCATGGATGCTAGCAGGGCAGTGGAGCCAGGGAACCTGTTGAATGTGTTGTCCAAATTTTCACGCTTAATAAGTCTGAACCAGCGTGTGATGCCAAGAGGATTACTCTGATCCTTTAAGGGCCAGAGTTTGCCAATACCTGTGTTGAACTCACAATTTTTCAATGCTTCGACAGATGTGAGATCGTAGATACCGCGGCTGGCAAACGCATCGAAGAGAAACATCGGTGTGGATTTTTTCTGCATGGCGGCAACGACATCGCCAAGGATAATATGTTTTAATACATCGGCGTGATTGCCGGCGTGGTAAGTGTGTTGGTAACTAAGCATGCTGGCATGCTGAATAGAAGAGCTGCAATTGCCAACTATAGTCAGCACAAGACATCTACAACATGCTCGTTAATATGCCGCATGCAATTTTTTAGCCTCTTTTTTCTTCTTCTAATCACTGTTCAAATGCTACCTGCACCGGCTTTAGCTATTATCAATGCTGAGGATCTGGATCTCTCTATAGATGATAATGGAATGGTAGGGGCGCTTGGTTTTTCAGTCAGTGGCAGCTCGGGCAATAGTGATAAAATGAGTGGTGAGGGTAGTGTTCGCCTGATTTGGCGCCATGGTCAGCATATGGAGATGTTGGTTGGCAGTTTTAGTTATGGCAAAAGTCGTGGTGTGCGTGATACCAATAAATCGTTTGCGCATTTTCGGCATCGTTACGCCTGGTCCGAGATGTGGGGGCTGGAAGCTTTCGCTCAAGCCCAACAGAATGAATTTGCACGTCTGAAATTACGCACATTGATTGGTGGGGGTGGGCGATGGTCTTACCAAAACCAGGGTTTAGATATCCATGTCGGTGTGGGTAGTTTTTATGAACGTGAGGCACTGCGGGCAATAACCAATACTGTCCCGGTGACACGGCTTTGGCGTGGTAATTCATATCTGGCATTGCGTTACACGTTTAATGAACGGGTGCGTATGCAAAACACCATCTATTATCAACCTTCATGGAAAGATCCGGCCGACTATCGATTGCTTGATGATGCGGCACTCCATGTTGCGTTGAATGACAGTCTTGATTTGAAGCTTGTGATTGAAATTGGGCAGGGTTCGCGGCCACCTGCAGGTGTTAAAAGCAGTGATGTGAGTTATAAAACAGGACTCTCTTTTCGCTTTTGATGCTCGGCATCCATACCTCTCACCACTGCGTGGCAGCTATTCGCTGTCCCATTCCACTATCCTGTGGAATGGTGATTTTTGACAGGATCTAATCAATCAGCATCTCCCTAAGAGCCTGTGAATTTCCTGGGAAAGCTGCGTCATCTTGAATGGTTTCTGATACAAAGAACTATTATCGAACCCACTGACTTCATGTTTAGCATCTTCCGGGTCGTGGCCAGTAGAAAAAATGAACGGTAGTTCTGGATCACTGATACGCATGCGTCTTGCAGCTTCCTGACCGGACATGCAGGGCATCACCATATCAAGAATAGCTAATTTGATATCACCTTGATGTTCATTGAACAGACGCAATGCTTCATTGCCGTCGGCGGCTTGAATGGTTTGGTAGTTCAAGACTTTCAATGCTTCAACGATCAGCTTTCGTATAACCTTATTGTCATCAGCAACCAGTATTAATTCGCCATTGCCCTGATAACTATCATGTTGTGCAGGTTCATCTTCTTGTGCAAATTGATCTTTGATCAATGGTAAGTAGATGTGGAATGTGGTGCCTTTATCAAGTTGAGATTCCACTTCAATGATGCCGTGATGTTTGTTGATGCATCCATAGACCATGGAGAGGCCAAGACCAGTGCCATGCCCTGCATCTTTGGTAGTGAAAAATGGAT
>JAJFLF010000186.1 GCA_021772845.1 Mariprofundus sp. | reverse complement strand
CACCATCAATGCCATGATGTTTGATCCCTTAAACAACACACTCCTTGATCATCATGATGGTGCAAAAGACCTGAAGAACAAACTATTAAGGCACGTAAGCCCAGCATTTTCTGAAGATCCACTCAGACCTTTACGCGCCATGCAGTTTGCAGCTCGCTTTGCATTGCAACTGCACCCACAAACTGCTGCGTTATGCAGAACCCTTATCGAAGAAGCCAGTACACTGCCCAAAGAACGTATTTGGGCTGAATGGCAAAAATGGAGCCATGCGCCCTACCCATCTTATGGTTTAAAAGCAATCCAGGATTGTGGTTGGCTTTCACTTTACCCCGGCCTTGAAAATATGGTTGATTGTCCGCAAAGCCCATATTGGCATCCGGAAGGCGATGTATGGAACCATACCCTGCAGGTATGTGATCAAGCCGCATCTGTTGCAAAACGTTATCAACTCGATAATGAGACTACAGATATATTGGTGCTTGCAGCTTTGTGTCATGATGTTGGTAAACCAGAGTGCACCACTGTTGATCAAGCAGGCAACATTCGATCATCGGGGCATATTCAAAGTGGTGTTCCGATTAGCATGCATTTTTTAGATCAGATCGCTGCGCCCCGCCGTTTTTTTCCGCATATCACTGCTTTAGTCGCAGAACATATCACCCACCTCAGTGGCGAAGCTACAGCGCGTGCCGTTCGACGCCTCTCTCACCGCCTGGAACCTACGAACATTGAGCTCTGGGAAATGCTGGTTGAAGCAGACGCCTCAGGTCGTGCGCCTGCGCCTGCTTCACGCCCAGCCCTGCCATGGTTGCAGTTAGCAGAGGAATTGCAACATCATCAACAGAAACCCCATGCAATTCTTAATGGTAAGATTCTCATGGGTTTGGGAATTGTACCAGGGCCAGAAATGGGAGCTATTCTTGATCAGGCATATCATGCCCAACTCGATGGTATGTTTGATGATGAACAATCCGCCATCGTCTGGTTCTCTGATACATGCATCAACAGTAACTGAGTAAAACCATCAAGTATTTAGTACTATTGTTCTTTTTCATCTAAAGCATTAATATGCCGCTGCTTTAAAAAAAGGAGCCCATAAATGCCCCACTACCGTCGATTTTCCGATGCCTCTGTCAGTGAAAAAATGCTGGACACTATGTTTCTTATTACCATTGGTCTGGGATACCTGTTTGCACTGACCCATACCTTCTATTCTCATGCCGGCCGCGATGGCGAAGCTGGTCTGTCGGTTAAAGATGTTGAAATCGCCTATTTTGGTGAAAGTCACCAGACGCGTCTGGGTGCAGCACTGAATGGCCCGATGTCAGACAATTTGGAGAAGCCTGAACAGCAAGCTGTTATTCTGGACTGGATTGATGCAGGTAAGAGTGAAACCACATTCAATTCAGAGATCGCACCTATCCTCAATAACAACTGCATCATGTGCCATTCAGTTGAAGCTGAAATGGGCCTACCTCCACTCACAAGCTATAAAGAGGTGCTAGAGCTGACACATACCGATACCGGTGCTTCCGTTCAGAGCCTGGTTAAAGTCAGTCATATTCATCTCTTTGGTATTGCATTTATTCTATTCTTTGTAGGCCGTATCTTTATTCTATGTGAAATGGCTCCAATAGTTAAACGTATCACTGTTGTGATTCCATTTGTAGCTATTCTGATCGATATCACTTCATGGTATATCACCAAGATCATCCCTGGTTTTTCTTTTGTCGTGGTTATCGCAGGTGGATTGATGGGCTTATCTCTGGCCATGCAAATTCTAGTTTCAATGTATCAAATGTGGATTTATAAACCTAGAACTGATGCGCACACCCTTTCAGAAGACAGAATGCATCAATAAACAGTATCAGCGAAATCATTTAACCACTAGGTGTATTCATTCCACTACGTGTTGATATGCGCAAAGACTAACATTGTCCTATTCCAACCACCTAGGGCGACTAAGGAGAAAGAAAATGAAAAAAACATATTTAATCCTCGCGGCAGCAGCTTGTTTTGGTTTAAGCTCACAGGTTGCAATAGCTAGTGATATTAATATTGAAAATCTTTACAAGAAAAAATGTAAAATGTGCCACAAACTAGACGGCAAAAAAATGGGCCCTGGTTTTAAACAGATGAACACTGATGCCGCTGTATTGAAAGAGATCGTCACCAACGGCAAGAAAAGAATGCCTAAATTCAATAAAAAGTTTAATGAAGAACAGATCGACGCAATGGTTGCCTACATTATCAGCACACAACAGTAAGCAAACCTTGCACTGAGAACTCAAGTGGTAAATAGTTAAGCCCTATCAACTTAGGGGAAGGAGAGTCTTATGCAAATCAGATTATGGATCGGTGTGGCAGCAGCTTTAATGATGTCACCCATGGTTGCCTCGGCAACCGATACTTTGGATGGTAAGGCTCTTTACGCAGCCAACTGTGCATCATGCCATGGTGTATCTGGTGAAGTAAGCGCACTGGGTAAAAGCTTAAAGCCATACCCGGCACGTAACCACAGAGCGATTGCTGATCTGATCGGCCGTGATGAGATGCGCCGCATAATCACTTACGGTGTAGCAAAAACTGCTATGACACCAAAAAAATATGCTCTGGATGCGTTGGAAATCGAAGCAGTTATCGATTACATCAAAACCTTTGAATACAAACCCAATATTGCGAACGGTAAAAAACGTTTTGGTGCCGTCTGTGTGAGTTGTCATGGTAATGATGGTCGTGCACAAACTGGCATGGGTGCTAAAAACCTGGTTTATTCCAAACTAAACCTTGAAGAAATTGTACACACCATGCGTTATGGTCGCCCTGGCACACTGATGACCAGTAAACGTCACCAGCTAACGAATGAAGATATCGCTGATATTGCCAACTATGTATACAACCTGCGTTATATGTCCAATGCAGCCAACGGTAAGAAACTGTTTAGTAACAAATGTAGCACTTGCCATAGCTCACCTCGCGCTATCAAACTGATTGGTAATGCAGCTACAAACCGGGTCATGTCTGATCTGGATGATCGCTTATTGGATCTGCGCATTCGTCATGGGCGCCATGTTGACCGTGCCGGCAAAGAGATCACCCACCTTTCATCAGATGAGATTCAAGACATAATGGCTTATATGAGGAAGAATACAAAATAATGACAAGCACTGTTACGGATATTAGCGCCTCCCAATTGGGGGGCGCTAATCTTTTCAACCTAGAGATTATTAAAAAATACGACAAAGCTGGCCCGCGCTATACCTCATACCCTACCGCGCCTATGTTCCACACAGGTATTGGTGCAGAAGAGTATAAAAACACCCTGCAGCGTGTTGCATCTGATGATGCGCCACTCTCACTTTATATTCATATCCCCTTCTGCAATACCATCTGCTATTACTGCGGCTGCAATAAGATTGTGACCAAGCAGTATGAGCGTGCCGAGCCATACCTGAAACTGTTATTGAAAGAGATCGACCGTGTTGCAGATAGCTTGCAAGATACTGATGGCAATGATTGCCAGCGCCCGGTCACTCAGCTGCACTTTGGTGGTGGTACCCCTACTTTCATGAACAATGATCAGATGCGTGCAATCATGAACAAGCTGCGTTCACGGTTTCAGTTTGTTGCCAAAGATGATGGTGAATTCAGCATTGAAATTGATCCACGTGAATGTGATGAAGATACCGTTACTGTATTGGAAGAGATCGGCCTGAACCGCATGAGCATGGGTGTACAGGATTTTGATCCGATTGTTCAGAAGGCAGTCAATCGTATTCAGAGCAAAGAAGAGACCATGCGTGTGCTCACAGAAGCGCGTGAGCATGGTTTTGAGTCCATGAACATCGATTTAATGTATGGCTTGCCACATCAGACCGTAGAAACCTTTGATGCGACACTGAAGACCATTATCGAGTTCAGTCCTGATCGTATAGCACTGTTCAATTATGCCCATATGCCGCACATGTTCATGCCACAGCGTCGCATTGATGAAGCAGCTATTCCTAGCCCTCAGGAAAAACTGAACATCCTTGAACACAGCATCAATACATTGCTTGATGCCGGTTATGTGTTCATCGGTATGGATCATTTTGCTAAACCTGAAGATGAACTGACCATCGCCCAGCGTGAAGGCAAGTTATATCGTAACTTCCAGGGTTATAGTACACAGGCTGAGTGTGATCTGATTGGTTTAGGCCTTACTTCCATCGGTTATACCGGCGGTGGTTTTTTCCAGAATGAGAAAGAGATGGATGCCTATGCTGCA
>JAJFLF010000185.1 GCA_021772845.1 Mariprofundus sp. | reverse complement strand
CCTGCAAAAACGGCTGCGGCGATAAGAGCTGTCGCTTAATGTGGCCCTTACTCCAACAACACCAACCCGAAAGCGAGGCCCCCATATGATAACCGTCCGAATTGCTCTGCTGAAAGTCCTGCTACACGTTTGCCTCCGGGTAATAATCTGGAGCCTTCTAAATATACCGCAGATATCAGTAAACCAGACAGTGCAAATGGCAAGACCGATAAATCGCCTGTCAGCACATATAAAGCGCCTCCAAGAGCGAGCGTTGGCAAAGCGAAGCCTGCAAGCATCCCGACACCGTTAGGGTTAGGCCAGTAATGTGTCCATCCTGGCATACCCCGCCTTACAAGCCAGAGGACCAGTAGGGTAGCAATACCGATAACACCTGCCCGCACAGGATCAAATACAAGATAATTACCGCAATTTGTGTACCCAGCCACACCCGCTCCAAAAACAATTGCCGAGCCGATAGCTGATGATTGCGGCCACCTATTGTCTGAACCATCAGTGTACCTCCAATATCCAAGAAGTGCTGCGAATGCGATTGCAATGACATAGATCATTTTGCAACGCCTTTCATTTTCTCATAGGTCCTCATACCGCCAAGACCAAGCATACCCATCATAACGGTTAATAGGCTTTCCATGTCGAAGGAGAGTATCGGCGGTGTGAAGTCGGCATATATTGATGCAAGCTGCATTAGCGGAACAATAACAAAATGCATGGCAAATGCTGACCCACACACCCACCCAATGAACGGGCGCCAGCCAGCCACGAAGATAGACCTGTGCGTGGCCTCAACTTTGTTGACTTCCATCTGTCCCTTGTCGGCCTCAAGCAGTCCAGAGCGTAGTTCTGCCTCCATCTTAGCTTTCAACGTGGGATCGGGGATGAATTTATCGATAACCTTTAGCCCCGCAGCAATAGCGTCATCAAATCCAAACATTATAAAATCCTCTCAAAATGTGGAGCATCATAGAATGATTTGAAGGTACCACCCCATTTCCAGTCGAAACCCTGTTCTTTTGCCGTCCTCAGCACCAGTCTTGCATACGCAGCATGAATGGTTCGGTCATTCCACATATACTTTCCGTCCCCCATCGGCAAGGTATCACAGGCGTTTGACGGGTCAGTATTGTGCAGACTTTGCCCGAATCTAGCCTTTGAATTCCCTAGGCGGTAGGCTTCCTCTTGTTCATCTTCGTCCCGATATCCGCAGATTATTCCGCAGTCATGAATTACCCGATTGCTCACATGATCAACGTAAGGGAGTTGATCAATAACCAGAGGCATGACAATTTTAAATTCCTCATGGCAACTGTCCAGCCGCCGTTGAGATGTTCTTCCAAATCCGGCCATTATGTCACATTAGCTCCAGCTAAAAGTATAAAACATAAAAACACGCCGCCCGTAAAGCCGACGACCAGTAACACCCTTTTTGTTAGATCAGTCATCAAAACGCCCCTGCCTTTCTCGCTGCATCCATTAACCGTTCAATATCCTTTTCCATAGCGGTCATTGCCTTGACGTGCTCGGCAACGGCATCAGGCGACATCATGCCGCCAATAACGGCCTGCTTTTGCGCCAATAGGATTAAATCACTGCGAGCAGCGTCAAGTTTCTCACCCATAGCCTTTACCGCTTTGGCCTGGCTATCATCGGCCTTGATCAGTTCTCCGATCTGGTATTTCATCAAAACCCACACACCGACGACGCTAGCGAACACGCCACCAAGCGTAACCAAGGTGCGGATGGTGTCGAGATCCTCCATGTCAGATCGTGCCTTGCCAATCTTTACCGCCTGCCATGTAGCAAGCCGTTCCGTTAGGATGGAACACGAAAACATCAAATTGACCGGCCTGCGTCACCCAGACTTGCAAGATAATGCCGTTAGCCAACGCTCCGATATATCCAAGTTTACTGCCAATCCCCCTAATGACTGTAAGGATATGCTTTGTCGTATTGCAGGTCATCTCATGACCAACGGTGAACGCTGTTGTCACAGGCGGAGTTTCAGCCGCTTGCTGTTTTAGTTCCGCTGTCGTCATTGTCTTTGGATGCTCGATACTCTGACAACCAGACACCATGACGGACGCAATAATCAGTAAGGATACAGACGTAAGACGTGCAAGGTTGGGCATGATTATTTCCCATTCTTAGCTATATGTTTATCAAACTTATCCTCAAGCCGGATGCAGATATTTGTCACATTATCAACTGACCGGATTAGATCAGCTTTTGTAGCGAAGGTCTCTGCTGCATGTAACTTGTGGTCAGCCACGGATTTACGTGTACCCAAGGTAAGGTTAAATACAAATGTTGCTGCACCAGCTACCGCACCTGTGATATACGTTATTGGCTCTTTCCAAACTTCCATTTTTTGCTGTCCTTTATCGGAATTAATACCGTTGTTTTATCGTGCTCTTGATGGTGCCTGCACTGGCATTTCTGCGAAGGCTATAAACATGAATGATTTGGTGCCTACGTTTTCGCGAATTTTGAACCATGTGTTACGTCAACGTGATACCAACGGTCATGTTTATATAAGGTCATCCGTTTGGCCCCGCTTCACTTGTCAATGCACCCGTTACAGTAAACGCTTGCCCCGTACCATCTGCATTATCAGCAAAGTTGTTAGCGGTTTCCCCATCATCAAGATGCATAGCGATCATCGGTGTAGTTATCGCCCCGACAGCAGTAGCCCAATCAACCGCTTT
>JAJFLF010000184.1 GCA_021772845.1 Mariprofundus sp. | reverse complement strand
ACTGATGCGAACCATACCCTGATCCAATACCGAATGTGGTACACTATGCTGAGCCTCTGCATTCAAAGCCTGCAAGACGGCTTTGGGCGTTAGTAGCTGTAAGGTTTTAAGTTTATCAGACATGGGCATCTATCTCCGCGTTTATGATGTTTCATTCAATCATGTGAATAAGCAAGAAGAGTGCCTGATGGGGATTATTGATGCAACGCCACGAACACCTTTTCAGCCAGTTTATCCGAAATGCCGGCTGCCTGTGTTAACTGTGATCGACTGGCTTTTTTGACACCTTCGATGCCACCGAAATGTTTAAGTAAGCTGGCACGTTTGGCTGCTCCGATGCCATCAATGTTATCGAGCGCAGAACTGAACATGCTCTGTTTTTTACGTTTACGCATATATGCACCGGCAAAACGATGGGCTTCATCACGAACACGGGCAATCAGCAGTAGTGCAGGATCATGTCTGCCGGGTTTTAATGGTGATCCAATGTTATCCCCGCTTGAGCTACTTGTTGGGTGATTATGATCAATCCAGCCGGGCCAGAGTGTTTCTTCACCAAGTTTACGACTATCACCCTTGCTGACTGCTACGAGTTTCAAATCATGCAGACCTGCATCGGCAGCGCATTGCATGGCGATAGCCAGTTGTCCGCGTCCACCGTCAATGAGCATCAGGTCAGGACAGGGGATGGTTTCTTCATTGATGGCTCTAAAGAAGCGGGTGAGTACTACATCCATGGCAGCGTAATCGTCGCCTTCTGTAATGCTGCCTTCAATGCCATCGAGTTTATAACGACGGTAGAGATCCTTCTCCGGCCCTTGCCAGCCGGCAAAGGTGATGGCTGAAACCATCTGCTTGCCACCGAGATGAGCATTGTCGACTGCTGCAATGCGTTCTGGCGTTGCATCGAGATTCAATAGTTGTGCAAGTGCTTCGAAAGTCCGCTGTTGGTTATCCTGCTTGCGACTGGCCATGAGTTGTTGCCCGGAGTGGCAGACTTGCATCAGCCATTGCAGGCGTTTGCCACGTTTGGGGCAGTGAATTCCAATGTTGTGAGTAGGGTGAATTAGTTTAATTAATGACTTTAGTTTATCAATGTTAATATCTGATGCTAAAAGCATAATGTGTTTTGGTGGGATTTCTTTTTCATAGCGTTCAATCAATAAGGACTGCAGGATTTCCATATCATCGGCATCAATCGCCTGATCAATGCGAATATTGTGATTGCCCATATCACGGCCAGCACGGCGCACGCCCACACTGGCCAATACACCGGCAGGATGACGAATCAAGGTGATCGCATCCGCCTCGTCGGGCAATTGACTCTGCTCTGATCCTGCCAGTACAGAGCGTAAGGCCATGATGCGATCACGCAGTGTTGCAGCCTGTTCAAATTGTTGTCTGTCGGAAGCTTGCTGCATTTCGGATTGCCAGCTTTTCAGCAGATCGTTGTCATGGCCTTTTAGGAACAGACGTACTTCATCCACCTGATCAGTATAGGTAGTTTTGGACACAACATCGCAGCAGGGGGCCGAACAGCGGCCAATCTGATGCTGCATGCAAGGCCGTGAACGGTTCAGAAATACGCCATTTTCACAATCTCTGATTTGGAAGATCGACTGCATCATATGCAGTGTTGTATGCACAGCTCCGGCATGTGGAAAAGGGCCAAAATATTCACCGGGCCGTGTTCGATTACCGCGATAAAGTTGCAGTTTTGGATATGTTTCATCCGTCAGAAGAATATAGGGGTAGCTCTTGGAGTCTTTCATTAACACGTTGTAACGCGGCTTGAGCTGCTTGATCAGGTTATGTTCAAGGATTAAAGCTTCGGCTTCTGATGTGGTGATGCTGCATGCAATATCATGAACCTGTTGCACCATGGCCTGAGTACGTGGTGAATCAGGCTTGCGCTGAAAATAACTCGATACCCGTTTTCTCAGATTGCGTGCTTTGCCGATATATAACACTTTACGCTCAGCATCGAGCATGCGGTAAACACCGGGTTCTCGCGGTAATTCAGATAGAGAAACCGGTGCGTTAATCCACATCAGTGTTGAGCGATTGGCTAAGATCTATTTGTGATTTGTCAGGTGTCGGACAGTTGTCGAACAATGGACAATCCTTACAAACAGGTTTGCTTTTGCAATGACGTTTGGCGTGTTCAACAATAAGTGCATGAAACTCCTGAAACAGTGGCAGGCTTTCAGGCAGACGCTGCTGGACATAATGCTGAATAGCCTCATAACCAAGGATATAATCGAAATGACCCAGCCGAACAAATAGACGTTTGGTATAATCATCAATCACGAATATTGGTCGATCCAGAGCATAAAGCATGATGGAGTCAGCAGTCTCAGGCCCTATGCCATAGAGTGCGAGCAGCCGCGTACGCTGCACACTCATAGGCCATTTCATCAAACCTTTGCGTTCTCCCTGATCTATATAAAAGAGCGCGAAACCCTGGAGGTATCGTGCTTTTTGCATATAAGTACCAGATGGGCGAATGATTTCTGCAAGCTCATACATATTACTGTTGGCGATCGCTTCATGATTGAGCATGTTTTTTTCTTTGAGGTTCTTGATGGCCTCTTGAACATTTTCCCAGCTGGTGTTTTGCGCCAGAATAGCCCCAACCATCACTTCAAATGGCGTTTCCGCAGGCCACCAGTGTTGAGGGCCGTATGACGCGAATAACTTTTCATATACTTCTAATGGAGAGAAGGTCATTAGCTTTCACCAACACGTTCTTTTAGTTTTTTGATTTCTGCGCGGTTTAGGTCGCGATAACTGCCACGAGGCATCTCTTCTTCGAGCTTGAGAGAAGCAAAGCGGGTGCGCATTAAACGCCTGACCGGGTGACCACACTCTTCGAGTGTACGGCGTACTTCACGCCAGCGGCCACGATAAATGATAATAGTTAACCAGGTATGTCCTTTCGATTCAGAAGTGACAGTCACTTCCCAGGCATCACTGCTATCACCTTTGCCGATATCAAAATTGCCACGGCGCAGTTTTTCCAGTGTTTCCAGCGCTACAAGGCCAGCAACACGGGCGCGGTATTCACGTGCTACATTGGCACCAGGTTTGGTTAACGAGCGGGTGAGATCACCATCATCGGTAAGAATTAACAGACCTTCTGTATCCATATCCAGGCGACCAATCGACTGCACATTGGGAGCAACATCGAGGGTGTCATAAATTAATGGGCGTTTACGCACATCATCCTTGCGTGAACACAATTGTCCCACAGGCTTGTTATAGACAATATAGGTAAAGTTCTCTTGTGGTGCGACGGCCTTTTTATCGACACTGACTCTGTCGCCCGGCTTGATTTTTGTACCTGCTTCTTTACAGGTTTTACCATTGATCGAAACACGCCCTGCTTCAACCCAGCGATCCGCTTCACGACGTGAGCAGAGACCACAGCGTGCCAGGTAGCGGTTGATGCGTTCACTTGTGGCAGTTGCACTATCATCACCGCTTGCCGTGCTGCGTAGAGCAGTTGTTTGCGGGCGTGGTTTGCCCAACCGGCCTGTTTTCTTTGCATGTTTCGTTTTTACTTTAATGCGTTTTGGACGTTTTGGTTGATCTGTTTTATCGCTCATTGGGTCCCATGTGATGCTTTGAATTCTGTTGGTCTACTATTCATTATTACTGATTTCTTCGTTTGTAAGCTCTTGTTGTGCTACCGGCTGATCTGAAGCTGTCTGTGCTGCGGCCAGGTTGAGCTCATCGTCATCCATCAACTGACTGGAATCAGGCAAATCCTTTAGCCCATTCAAACCGAAATCAACAAGAAATTGTTTCCCGGTTGCAAACAGGTGAGGGCGCCCAGGTACTTCTTTGCGTCCAATCACTTTAATCCAACCGCGTTCCTGCAGGTTAGCAATCATTTGACTGGAGACGCGCACACCACGCAAAGATTCGATTTCAGCCCGCGTAGTAGGTTGTCTGTAAGCAATAATCGCCAATGTTTCCAAGGCTGAACGTGATAAGCGCGGAGCTTTGACCTGCCATAAACGCTGTACCAGTTCGGCGTGTTCAGTTGCAGTTCGAAATTGCCAACCACCGCCTACTTGAATGACCTGGATGCCGCGCCTCTGATAGTGCGTTTCAAGCTCGCTTAATGAATCTCGAATGTTGGCGGAGAGAGAATCAACAGAAACATGCTCACAATCAGGGCTACCGAGCAATAAATCGCGTATTTTTTGCACATTGAGCGGTTCATCGCTAGCCAATATGAGTGCTTCGATCTGGGCAGTGAGATGATTCATTGTTCCTTGCCTCGTGGTAATAACATGATGGCCCCAAAATGTTCACGTTGAAGCACAGTAATGCTCTGCTGACGCCACAATTCAAGAATGGCCAGGATCGTGGTAACCAGAGCATCAATACCTGGAGAGTCATGCAGCAGTTCATCAAGCGGCATGCCGCCATGCTGTAAGCGTTGCAATACAAAGCTCATTTGTTCGCGCATGTTCATCGGTTCCGTGAAAATTTGATGCCTTACTTCGCGGTTAACACGTTTGAGTACTGCTCTGAATGCAATCAGTAGTGCATCAAGGTCTGCCAGCGGCAGGGGCCGTTCTACATCATCTGCTTCAGGGAAAATGCAGCGTACAAACAGATCCCGATTCAGCCGTGGTCGTTCATTGAGCTCTTCGGCAAGCAGGCGATATTGTTCATAAGCTACCAGTTGGGCGGCCAGTTCACTGCGCGGGTCAATGTCATTACCTTCGTCATCGGTTTCAGGGCGAGGCAGTAACATACGTGATTTTAGTTGCATTAAGGAGCTGGCCATCACCAGGTAATCACCGCTCATTTCTAGATCGAGATCTTCCTGTATTTCAAGGATATCCAGATATTGCTGCGTAATCATGGCAATCGGAATATCAAACAAGTCCAGTTTTTGTTTACGGATAAGGTGTAACAATACATCCAGCGGTCCCTCAAATTGATCCAGATGCACAGGCGGCAGCGCATGCGCATCTGGATCACTCTGGATCAGGGAGAGCTGAGTGCTTTCACTCATGCAGAATGGTTATACACGATAACCCATTTTCAAAGTTTTGCGTACTTTTTCCATCGTACGCCCTGCTTCAATACGAGCGCGTTCATTGCCGGCACGTACGATGTCTTTCAAGTCATCCGGGCGTGCTGCAATATCGGCACGGCGATCACGGATAGGTTGCAGCTCTTCTTCCAGATGTTTCAGCACGCACATTTTGCAATCAATACAGCCGATGCCGGCAGTCGTACATCCCTCACGTACCCAGGCACGTTCATCTTCTGTTGAATAGACCTTATGGAAATCCCACACAGCACACTTCTCAGGTGTGCCCGGATCATCACGGCGTACACGAGCCGGATCAGTAGGCATGGTTTTTACTTTCTTCTCGGTCACTTTCCAGGTTTCACCCAGTTCAATCGTATTGCCATACGATTTGCTCATTTTGCGACCATCAAGCCCCGGCAGTTTGGCCGCTGGCATCAATAGTGATTTGGGTTCAGGGAACAGCGGCGGGATACCTTTGCGATAGAGATGGTTAAAACGACGTGCAACTTCGCGTGTCAGTTCTACATGCGGTACCTGATCTTCACCAACGGGTACGCCATCAGCACGGTAAATAAGAATATCGGCCGATTGCAGCAGTGGATAACCCAGAAAACCATAGGTGCCAAGATCTTTTTCACGCAATTGTTCGATCTGATCTTTGTATGTGGGTACACGCTCCAACCATGAAAGCGGAGTCATAAACGAAAATAGCAGATGCAGCTCAGCATGTTCCGGTACTTCAGACTGAATAAAGACCGTGGCTTTGTCGGGATCGATACCAACAGCCAGCCAATCGATAAGCATATCCCAGATCGTCTCTTTCACAATGGATGGATTGGCATAATCGGTGGTCAGTGCATGCCAGTCAGCCGCAAAGAAGAAACATTGATTGGTTTCCTGCAGGGCCAGCCAATTTTCCAATACACCTTTATAATGTCCCAGATGCAGGCGCCCTGTGGGCCGCATGCCGGAAAGAATACGCATGGGTTTATCCTGTGATTGATCTGAAGTGCTCAAGCTTTTCCCCTTGTCGAAACAGCTAATAGATTATTTGTTTGCGAACAATAACAAAGCCAGCATGTGATTGCGATGGCAGCGCAATAAAGAGTGGATGGGATGATGGCACTGTAACAGAAGGGTTTGTGACAGTGACCGGAACTACAGTAGCATGGACATGCTCTCGAGCAGTTGAGAGAATGGAGTTTGCTCAGTTGTAAGCCCATGATAAGAGGCAAATCACAGTGAGAGAGCTGGAGAGGGTACAGATATGCAAAGAAGAGTAATTCTGCTGACTAAGTCGTTGGGTATACTGCTATTACTGTTTGTGCTGCTTACCGGCGGTTTGGTGATTTACCTGAAAAACATGGACTTCAATACTTATAAACCACTGTTAAAACAGACGGTGCAAGAAGCG
>JAJFLF010000183.1 GCA_021772845.1 Mariprofundus sp. | reverse complement strand
TGGTCACTTACGGGCAGGGACAGGGTGTAGTTATCGCGACCGCTGATGAAACTGAAATTGGCCGCATCAGCGGCATGTTGCACCAGGTTCAAACCCTGACCACTCCACTGCTCAAACAGATGGCTGTATTCGGTCAATGGCTGACCATAGGTATTGCCGGGCTCGCTTCAATTACTTTTGCCTATGGTGTGTTGGTTCAAGGTTTTTCGGCCAGTGATATGTTTCTTGCCGCCGTCGGCCTGGCCGTCGCAGGTATTCCTGAGGGCTTACCCGCCATCATGACAATTACATTGGCCATCGGTGTACAGCGCATGGCAAGAAAAAATGCCATTATACGACGGCTACCAGCCGTAGAAACACTGGGATCGGTCACTGTAATTTGCTCGGATAAAACAGGCACACTAACCCGCAACGAGATGACGGTAACCACCGTAGCAACCGCAACAGGTATTGTGGAGGTGACAGGCAGCGGCTACGACCCGCATGGCATATTCATGCAGAATGGTGTGGAGATCAGCCTTGATCATCACCCACAGTTACACGAAATGGCGAAAGCAGCGATGTTATGTAACGATGCCAGCATCAAAGAGAGCGATGGCATCTGGCAAATGCAGGGGGACCCTACCGAAGGCGCACTTGTAACTCTGGCATCAAAAGCAGGCGTGGGGCAAGACTACACTCAGGCCCAATTTCCCCGTATCGATGCTATTCCCTTTGAATCTGAACACCGTTTCATGGCGACTCTGCACCGCGACCACGCAGGCCACAGCTTCATCTACATCAAAGGGGCACCGGAGCGGGTGCTGGAGATGTGCCGCTTTGAACGCGAAGTTGGTGAAGACCAGCCTCTGAATCGGGCGCATTGGGAATCGTGCATGAACGATATAGCGGCCCGCGGCCAGCGACTGTTGGCTATCGCATACAAAACAGTACCCGGTGAGCAACAGAGTCTCGCTTTCAGCGATGTAAATGGCGATCTGACGCTGCTTGGTATAGTCGGCATCATTGATCCGCCACGCAGTGAAGCCATTGCTGCAGTAAAAGCCTGTCAGGATGCCGGCATCCGCGTTAAAATGATTACCGGTGATCACTCCATCACAGCATGTGCCATCGGAGCCCAGATGGGTATCGGCGATGGTGTCTCAGTCGTTACCGGTGTTGAAATAAGCAAATACAGTGATGAAGAGTTAAAACAGATCGTCGCGCATACCAACGTCTTCGCACGTGTCTCTCCTGAGCAAAAACTTCAACTGGTCACAGCACTACAGGCTAATGGTGAAGTGGTTGCCATGACCGGAGACGGCGTCAATGATGCTCCTGCTCTAAAGCGGGCAGATGTTGGCGTTGCGATGGGAATCAATGGAACCGAGGTCGCCAAAGAAGCTTCCGAGATGGTGCTCACCGATGACAATTTCGCCTCCATCGCGCAAGCAGTCGAGGAAGGACGCACAGTCTACGATAATCTGAAGAAATCGATCATGTTCATTCTGCCCACCAACGGTGGTGAAGCATTCATCATCATCGCCGCCATTATTATGGGCAGCATGCTACCCATCACAGCTGCACAAATACTGTGGGTAAACATGATTACTGCGGTGACACTGGCACTGACATTGGCATTTGAACCGTCGGAGCAAGATGTCATGCAACGGCCACCACGCGAACCGTCTGAGCCTATCCTTTCCGGATTTCTAATCTGGCGCATCAGCTTTGTCTCACTGATCATCGTCATTGGCACATTCGGTCTATTTCTATGGGAACAGGCGCAGGGTACTTCGCTCGAGGTCTCCCGTAGCGTCGCCGTGAATACACTGGTCATGTTCGAGATATTCTACCTGTTCAGTTCCCGGTTCCTGATTGCTCCTTCACTGAACCGTCAGGGACTCACCGGCAATCGATACGTACTCTACGCTATTGCCCTGCTGATTGTTTTTCAGCTCGCATTCACCTATCTAACACCCATGCAGCTAATGTTTGGCACGGCAGATATGAGTGTTGAGGCATGGTTGCGCATCGTGATTGTTGCAAGCTCCGTGCTGTTTCTCGTTGAGCTGGAAAAATACGTGCTACGCATCTTCGCCAAGCACCGGGAACAATCAAACTAATGACGAAGACTATTCACCTCTTGTCTAATCTCTGTGCCCTGCCAAACAGATCCGGACTAAGCCAGCGCTAAATAGCACTGCATGCCATTCTCTCTATTGACGACTGCTTACATATTCAATGGTTGTGAAAGCCATAGAATTTTATCATCCTGACTGATATCTTCTTCTGCATGGGAACCATTTCAAAACAAGACATTGAGCTGCTCACTGAAATTGCCACCCGCTTACCCGGCAAGCAGGGCAATGAATTATTTGAGCTGCTGGATGCATGGAACAAAAATGCACGCAAATCACCACGCACTCAATTTAATGAGCATATTCGCTTCTCAGCCGATGGAAAATCCCACCGAGGCCATGCCAAAGATTTAAGTACCGCAGGTATTTTTATTGAAGGTAAAGACAGCTTCAGCATTGGTGATCAGGTTAAAATCATGCTGAATGTCAGTATTTCGCCGGATCCTGTTGAAATCAGCGGCACCGTCGTACGCCATTCCAGTCAGGGTGTCGGCATCCGATTCAATTATGAAAACAGCGGCGATAAAGACCTGATTGATGAGCTCATCAAACACAAAAGCTCTTGATTAGAATCTCCACCTTCGTACAGAGAATAGTGGAAACAGCACACGTTACTTTTCACCATTCTCTTTCTCTATTTTAAGAATACGAATCGTTGTCTCAAGTACTGAATCGGGATTGAGCGACATCGATTCAATACCCTCACGCACTAGAAAATCTGCAATCTCCGGATAATCCGAAGGTGCCTGGCCACAAATACCGATATATTTCCCGCGCCTTTTGCAGGCAGCGATAGCCATTTTGAACATCTCTAACATGGCCGGTTCACGCTCATCAAAGATATGAGCGACAAGGGCTGAATCCCTGTCCACGCCAAGCGTAAGCTGGGTCAGGTCGTTGGAACCAATAGAGAATCCATCAAAGATATCGAGGAAAGCATCGGCAGCAATCACATTGGCCGGAATCTCACACATCATATAGATCTCTAATCCGTGCTCCCCCCTCTTCAAGCCATGTTCTGCCATCAAATCCAGCACCTTCTGCCCTTCGGCCGGGGTGCGGGTGAACGGAACCATCAGACAGACATTCTTCAACCCCTTCTCATCACGCACCATCGACATCGCCCTGCACTCCAGCGCAAAAGCATCTTTAAATGCATCGGAATAATAGCGTGATGCACCACGAAAACCGATCATCGGATTATCTTCCCTCGGCTCAAAACCACTGCCACCAAGCAGGTTGGCATACTCGTTGGATTTGAAGTCGGACATGCGGAAAATCACCTTCTTCGGATAAAAAGCAGCGGCAATCATGGAGACCCCTTCTGCCAGTTTTTTCACATAAAAATCAACCGGCGAATCATACGCTTCAGTTCGCCTGTGAATTTCCTTTTTCACCTTGGTATCGATAATTTTATCAAGCTCAAGAATAGCGTTGGGATGAACCGCGATGCTGTTATTGATGATAAACTCCAGACGCGCCAGACCCACGCCATCGTTGGGGATAGCACTAAACGAGAAGGCCCGATCAGGACTAGCCACATTCATCATAATTTTGGTTTTTGGTCGTTCGAGTTCACCCACATTCATGGTCTTGCGTTTGAACTTGAGTTCCCCTTCATAGACAAAACCACTTTCACCCTCGGCACAGGAGACTGTCACCATCTCACCATCGACAATGCTTTCAGTTCCGCTACCGGTGCCCACCACGGCAGGCAGACCAAGTTCACGGGAGATAATCGCAGCATGGCAGGTGCGCCCGCCCCGATTGGTCACGATAGCCGCAGCACTTTTCATAATCGGTTCCCAGTCCGGATCGGTCATATCGGTAATCAGTACTTCACCCGGTTTCAACTCTTCGATCTGGGATACACTTTTAATGATACGGGCACGCCCCGTAGCAATTTTTCCACCTACGCTTTTACCCTGTGCGAGTATCCTTGAGATGGCCTTCATTTTATAGAATTCGATCACATTATAATCACGCTGGGAGTGCACCGTTTCAGGCCTGGCCTGCACAATAAACAGCTCACCGGAATGGCCATCCTTGGCCCATTCGATATCCATCGGCTGCAAGTGACCCGCCAGCTCGGAGTAGTGCTCTTCGATCGTAACTGCATATCGCGCCAGTGTCAGAAGCTCATCTTCACTCAGACAATAGACACGCTGATCCTCCAATGGCACATGCACATTTTTGGTCGGATGTTTCAGCGATTCGGAATAGACCATTTTCATCGCCTTTTCACCCAATGTGCGCCCAAGCAGCGATCTGTATCCCTCTTTCAGCAGAGGTTTGAAGACATAGGCCTCATCCGGGCGTACCGTGCCCTGCACCACATTTTCACCCAGGCCATATGCACCGGTGATAAATACGGCATCATTGAAACCACTCTCTGTATCAATGGAAAACATCACCCCGGCCGAAGCCAGATCACTACGAACCATCTTCTGAACACCGGCGGAAAGAGCTACCTTCATATGATCAAAACCTTTATCGACCCGATACGAGATCGCACGATTGGTAAACAACGATGCATAGACAAGTTTTACATGCTCCAAAACATGAGCAGCACCACGCACATAAAGATAACTCTCTTGCTGCCCTGCAAATGAGGCTTCGGGCAAATCCTCAGCGGTTGCCGATGAACGTACTGACACAGCGAGTGGCTGCTCATCATACTGCTTGGTCAGTTGTCGATACGCTTCAATAATCTCAGCCTCGAGATCATCCGGCATCCGGCCATGGGCAATGATCGAACGCAGATGCTGACCGCATGCAGCCAGTTTTTTCATATCGCTCGTATCCAGTCCATGCAGTGTTGTGGCAATCTCATCGGTCAGATTGTTAGATTCAATATAGTGCCAGTAAGCATCGGCCGTGGTGGCAAAACCATTAGGAACCTTGATCCCCTTCTCTGTTAACTGACAGTACATCTCACCTAAAGAAGCATTTTTACCACCCACAATAGCCACATCAGAGAGAGCAAGACTTTCAAAGAAACGAATATAGCGCATAACAACCTCCACAACGTATCCAATGCATCAGATCATCTACTGCTTAATGATGATACCAGAAATGTAACTATTCAACACCCTGTTATTGTATCTATCTCCATATGGATTGCTGCGTTTCAAAGCAGAGCAATCCGACACGTTAAATGCTCAGGCTATGGCAGATATGGATGATATCATCTTTAAAACGACTGACAGACTTAACAAACTTGCGGGCATCCAGGTAATCAAAGAGAAAGAACTCTCATCCGGCATCAAAGTCATCGGCTTCGGGTAAGCTGTGAACAAACCAGTAGATATATATTCCCTTCGTGTTGATACAAACGCCACATAAAAGTGGCACTGAATTTGCTGCCTCTTCCCACTTGCTCACATTAGAAAAGCGCATGTTTGATAAAAACACTCTTCTCCACCTGATGTTGCCAGCAATACCCTGGAGGCCCACATGTCCCTGTTGAGCAAACTATTCTCAGGCCAGACAGACAAATCAAAAAGCCCTCCCCGCAAAGCTAATCACACGGCCAGAACTGAGCTTCCTATAGAAAATTCGGGTATCACGATCGCGGAATTGATTAATCTAAGCTCCTGCAAAGCAACGCAGATGAGCTACAATCTCAACCATCCTCCCAGCCTCAACACCGAAGTACTGAGCAGATTGCGTCACCATGTTAATACCATCCCCCCGATGCCTGAAACGTGGAATCAGATTCAACGCGTACTGCAGCGACCAGACGCATCGGCCCATGATCTGGGCGTTATTATTGCCACCGACCCCATTCTTACCGCAAAAATTCTGCAAACATGCAATTCAGCGGCTTATGCAACATCAACCAGTGCGAATATCAATAATATACCTCTGGCCGTTGCCCGATTAGGACTCGATGAGACCAGCAATATCATTTTTCACACGCTGGCTCCCCAGCTGGGTAATAGCAGCCCGGACAAAAAACTGCAGTCCCATCATATCTGGATGCACAGCCAGGCTATGTCCATGTTAATGCGGTCGCTTGCCGAGCCTTGCTCTCAGGTCTCTCACAACGATGCCAGCCTTATAGGACTCTTACATGACATCGGTAAGCTGGTTATTTTACATATCGAGAAAGAACCTGTGTTAGATGAAATGCAGGCAAGCATTGAAGCTGGTCTATCAGCGCTTGAAGCCGAATATCAACATCTCGGTTACACGCATATTGATGCAGGTATGATGCTGGCTTTACGTTGGAAACTACCCAATCAGGTACAGCACTTCATCGCCCATCACCATCATGCCAGCCACTTGCCATTGGATGAGATCCCCGATTATCTGCAGCACTCCATGATGATGCTGAATTTAGCCCATATGATTCTACAGCACTGTCTGGCTGATGAAACCGAGGCAGTTCACAAAGGCATATGGCAACATGATCAGAGTGTGTTTGTCGAAAAGGCGGAGCTGTATATAAAAAATGAACTGGAATTACCTCTGGATAGTGCTGCCCTGTTTGCACAGCTGGAAAGTCAGGTAGCGCGCATCAAACTGAGTTTCCCGGATATTTACCCCGCCAACAGAGAAGCATAAGGGTTCATATATCGCGGAGGTGGATAAGAAACACTCTCCTCCCGCGTCACACTCCTTTAAGAACGTTAATGGATCGACTTCAAACAGCTTCACACCTTTGCAAAATATTTCCGTAATACAGCGTAGAGATAAAATGCATCCTTGCTTCCAGCCAGTTCGCGAATCGAGTGCATGGCAAATGTAGGCACCCCCACATCAACCGTGCGTACACCCAATCCACTGGCTGTAATCGGGCCAATAGTACTGCCGCAGCCCATATCAGAGCGCACCACAAACGACTGCACCGGCACATCAGCTTTACCACATAGATATTTAAATAGAGCACTGGTTTCACTATTGCTGGCATAACGCTGATTGGCGTTTATTTTGATTACCGGCCCTGCATTGATGAGTGGGCCATGATTGGGTTCATGCTTATCGACAAAGTTAGGATGCACTGCATGGGCATTATCGACCGAAATCATCATGCTCGACGCGATCATGCGAGCCATATTCTCTTCACTATCAGCCAGGCGTTTGAGCAGCGATTTCAGGAAGTTTCCCTGAGCACCGGCTGCCGACACGCTGCCCACCTCTTCATGATCATTGCATACCAGCAATGCATTTTGACCATCCTCATGATCGATGAGAGCCATTAAACCGGTATAACAGCTGAGCAGATTATCCAGTCTGGCACTGGCGATAAAGTCATCATTCAAGCCCACTACAGCCGGTGCCTGCACATCATAAAAACTCAGTTCATAATCGAGCACCTGTTTTGCCGCTACCGCGCCATTTTCCGCACCTTTGGCCGCCGCAGCGATCTGATCATTCACCATATCCAGCAACAGCGTATTCAAACTCACTTCTTCTTTGTTGCTCTTTTCCGGCAACTGCATCAATACCGGCGCCAGATGTTTCTGTTTATTGATGCTGCGTTTGTCATTGGCTTCACGATCCAGATGAATCGCCAGACTGGGAATTACCGCAATGGCTTTCTGCCAATCTACCAGTTGGTGGGCAATCTGGTTGTTTTCATCCAGATAACTCACTCGCCCTGCCAGTGAGAGATCCCGATCAAACCAGGGATTAAGCAATGCACCGCCATAAACTTCCACACCCAACTGCAGGTAGTTTTGATTCATCACTTCCGGATTCGGTTTCACTTTCAGACATGGGCTATCGGTATGTGCACCAACCATAAACATGCCCTCAGTCAGTGGCTGAAACAGGGTAAATGCAATAATCGATGAATCATTACGTGTCACAAAATAACGGCCTCCTGCTGGCTGATTGTTCACCTGCCACGGCTCTTTTTCCGTTAACCGTTGAAAGCCGGCCTGCTCGAGTTTCTCAACCATGACCTGCACAGCATGAAAGGGGGTGGGAGATCTTTTCAGAAAATCCAGTAAACCATTCACAACACATTCGTTTTGCATAAGAGCCCCTACCATCACGTAATGGCTCCATGATCTGGATTCACACTGTAAGTGCAATGATGCAGAGCTCTGGTGATATCAACGACAGTGATTCAGAGTTGAGCGCAGCTATGACAACCCTTCGATTCAATAAACCCTTTCAGGTACTGACCCAATTCACCGATGAGGGGGAACGCGAAACACTTGCCGATTATATCAACATGCCCGGCATCTATGCGGCTGGTCGTCTGGACCGTGATAGTGAAGGTCTGCTACTACTCACCAATGATGGGCAATTACAGAATCGCATCTCCCACCCCGATCACAAACTTAAAAAGATCTATTGGGTGCAGGTAGATGGTGAGATTACTACTGAAGCGATTCAGCAGCTATGTGATGGTGTGAAGCTTAAAGATGGTTTAACACTGCCAGCCCATGCAGAAAAAATGACTGAACCGCCATCACTATGGCTACGCAATCCACCCATCCGTGTACGCGCTGATATTCCAACATCCTGGATCACTCTGGAGATATCTGAGGGACGCAATCGTCAGGTACGCCGTATGACAGCAGCTGTCGGTTTCCCCACCCTGCGTCTGATTCGTTATGCCATTGGCCCGATCACGCTGGATAAACTGGCATCGGGTGAATATGCCGAGGTGGATGAGCAGATGCTCTGGTCACTTTTCCCGAAACTGCCAGCCCGGCAAAACAGACCACACAGCAAACTCAGATCAGGCTCCCATAAATCGAACCATGCAAAAGCGGAGCATAAAAAGCTTAGCCCGAATAAAACCGACAATAAAAAACAACGCCGATAAAGTGGCTACTCTAGTGCCTTACCTGTCTGATAAGTGGTGAAGCCTATGCCGCAGCCTGTGCTGCTATGATGCGCTTTTTCAACGCTTTCAGAGGTGCCAGATCCTCAAGCAGCTCTGAATCGGTAACACCAAAAGATGAGACACGAGCCTTTATGGCTGCAATTGCGCTTTCAATAGCTTTAAGGTCTGTATCGCTTACTTCTACTAAAATCTTATCTGCCATCTGTTTCCCCTCTGTTCTGATTGGACCCCAGCGAGTCTGGTATTGTAACTGTAACGGCTTTACATATTCGAAGCCAGTCAGAGACACAACCCATGCATCTACTTGTTGAGCCCCTCTATATCAATATGCACGATAGAAACAGCGCACTGGAAATGGTTCAATAGGCAGCATGACAGATACAATAGAGGCTATCGGGCCGCAACCGCTAAAAGCCAAGGATAAAATTATCTTTCTGGGCGACTCGATCACCCAGTCGGGTGTGCTGGCCGATGGATATATTACCCTGGCCTCTGAACAGATCACCAGATTATACCCCGATCTCGATATTGCGCTGATCGGTGCAGGCTTCAATGGCCACAGAGTGCCCAACTGCCAGAAACGTCTGGATCGCGATGTGCTGCGAGAGCATCCATCCATCGTGTTTATCTATATCGGTGTGAATGACGTCTGGCACTGGCAGCACAACAGAGGCACAACTCCAGAGGACTTTGAAAGTGGCTTAAGGGATATCATCGCACGTATCCAAACCATCGAAGCACGGATCATTCTCTGCACTCCTTCCGTGATTGGTGAAAAGCTGGATGGTGGCAACGCCTACGACAGCATGCTTAAAAACTATGCGAACATCAGCAGAACTATTGCTCATGAAACAGAGACACAGCTGCTGGATCTAAGAGTCGCATTCATGGCCTACCTCAGAACCCATAACCCGCACAATGAATCAAAAGGTGTGCTTACATCTGACGGTGTTCACCTGAACAAAAACGGCAATTGTTTTTTATCGAAGCTCGTACTTGAAGCCTTATCTGTCCCGCCAGTTGATTAAACGCGGCTAAGCCCTACTGCTTTTTATCGTGGATAAGATCCGTTATTGATATCAATACAAGTTCCATTGATATAATCAGGCGACTCGGTTGCCAACCAGATCATCGTCTTTGCGACCTCTTCAGGCATCGCAAACCGCTTGCTGATAGTGCTATTCTTAAATGCCAGTTTCCGTGCTTCTGTATTCACTTTTTGCATCTCAGTATCCACCGGGCTTGCAGCCACTGCGTTTACAATAATCTTACCTTCAAATATTTTAGCAAAACTTTTGGTGGCATTAACCAAGCCCGCTTTGGTGATGCCATACCAGATATCAGGATGACCTGTATACGCTGCAACTGATGCATTATTTACAATACGCCCACCGCCCTGTTTCAGCATCTCTCTGGAGACTGATTCAATCAACTGAACCGGAGCCACAAGGTTAAGCTTTAGCATATCATCAGACTTCTCTTTGGGATAATCATCATAAGGATGCGAATACATCACTCCTGCATTATTCATCAGAATATCAATTAGCGGCAGTGCCGCGACAAGCTCTGGAATGCGATCAACATTGCCCAGATCAAACGTAACCATCTTGACCTGTGGATCGCCAGAGAACTCAAAGAGTTCAAAATCACGGGCAACGACAATAATATTGTACCCCAGCTGTAGAAAACCTCTGGTGAGCTCTAAACCAATACCTTTGTTGCCCCCTGTAATCAGCACGGTTTGTTGTGATGTAGTCACGATATCTTCTCCCCTGCATAGTTTCTTCCCAAAAAGAAACCTGTCTTAAACCTTCATAGCCTGATTCCAACGGTAGCAGAACTATCGGGCTTATCATTCAAGTTTGAAGTCCCCTCAGAACCCAGCCCTAGAACAGTGCGTTTCTGCTGCGTACAAAGGCCTCGAACTCATCGGCAGGCAGAGGTTTACTGAAAAAATAACCCTGAATCTCATTGCAGGCGCGTTCCTGCAACCAACTGAATTGATCTTCATCTTCAACACCTTCGCAGATCACATCCAGTTTCAGATTGTGTGACAGGCCGATAATAGCCTCAACAATGGTGGCATCATCTTCACTGATAATCACATCATCAATAAAGGATTTATCTATCTTGAGTTTATTGATGGGGAATCGTTTCAGATAACTCAATGACGAATAACCGGTACCGAAATCATCGATTGAAAGTGCTAATCCCATCGCCGCAATTTTTTCCAGCAGTGCAATGGTGCTTTCAATATCTTTCATGATCACAGACTCGGTGATCTCCACCTCCAGAAAGGCTGGATCAAGCCCGCTCTGCTGCAGCGCATGTTCTATCTTCTCCAGTAGTTTTCTATCCGAGAACTGCCTGGCCGACAGATTCACGGCAACCTTCAGATCCATCAAACCGGAATCCTGCCATGCTTTGTTCTGGCGACAGGCTTCAGCCATAACCCAATCACCAATAGGCACGATCATGCCGGTCTCCTCTGCAACCGGGATAAAATGAAACGGTGGCACCAGGCCACGCTCCGGATGCATCCAGCGGATCAATGACTCCATACCCACCACATGGCCACTGGCGGTATCAATCTGTGGTTGGTAATGCAGTACAAACTCTTCGCGTTCAAT
>JAJFLF010000182.1 GCA_021772845.1 Mariprofundus sp. | reverse complement strand
GATCAGTTCCAGCCGCTTCTGTTGGCATCGGATAGTCTTCACCAACAGGGTCATCTACCACGCAAATACCGTCAAAATCAGCCAATAAGACACGTGCTTTCTCCGCGCTCATTGGCCCGTCAAACGTGATATTTACAGACTCAGAGTGGCCGTAAAATACAGGTACGCGAACAGCCGTTGCTGTGACAGCAATATTAGAGCCCATGATTTTGCATGTCTCATCCATCATTTTACGTTCTTCTTTGGTGTAACCATCATCCATAAACACATCGATGTGTGGAATAACATTAAACGCAATGCGTGCTGGAAACACGTTCACTTCTACACTCTGCGCATTGAGCAATTGGCCAGTCTGCTTGGCCAGTTCATCCATCGCCTTGCCACCAGCGCCACTCACCGCCTGATAGGTGGATACCACCACACGTTCAATCGGAACAGCATCATGCAAAGGCTTCAGAGCCACTACCATCTGAATAGTTGAACAATTCGGGTTGGCGATAATTTTGTTTTCGCGCGCCATATCCAGCGCCTCTGGATTCACTTCCGGTACAACCAGCGCAATCTCTCTGTCCATACGCCAGGCACTGGAATTATCTACCACATAACAGCCGTTTTCAGCAAAACGCGGCGCATGCACTTTGGATGTATCACCACCAGCAGAGAACAATGCAATATCAACACCGGCAGGATCAAACGTATCCAAATCCTGCACTACGTAGTCTTTGCCTTTATAAGCAAACACAGAACCTGCACTACGGCTTGATGCTACAAGGATTAACTCAGCGATTGGAAACTCACGCGCTGCCAAAATCTCAAGCATAGTTTGACCTACCGCACCGGTAGCACCAACTACAGCAACACTGTATCCCTCTTTCTTTTCAATAAAGCGTTCACTCACCCTGCTAACTCCTCTAACGCAGCACACACCGCATCACCCATCGCAGAGCAACCAACTGAGGCTTCTCCACCAAAGGCCAAATCAACCGTACGCACACCAGCATCCAGAGTGTTTTCTACAGCCTTCTCAACTTTTTCGGCCAGATCATTTCTGTCGAGTGAGAAACGCAACATCATGGCAACCGACAAAATTGTCGCCAACGGATTGGCTTTGTTTTCTCCAGCGATATCAGGCGCAGAACCGTGGATCGGTTCATACATTGCAAACTTTTCACCCAGAGATGCGGATGGCAACATACCAATAGAACCGGTCAACATGGATGCCTCATCAGACAAGATATCACCAAACAGATTACCACAGACAATCACATCAAACTGACGCGGATTACGAATCAACTGCATCGCAGCGTTATCAACATACATATGAGAGAGTTCAACATCGGAGAATTCACTCTCATGCAACTCGATCATCACAGTGCGCCACAATTCCGACACATCCAGCACATTAGCTTTTTCCACACTGCAAACACGATTAGAACGCAGCCGCGCAGCTTCAAATGCAGTTCGACCAATACGACGAATTTCACTCTCGCTATAGACCATGGTGTTATAACCACGGCGTTCACCATCCACTGTTTCAATACCACGTGGCTGACCGAAATAGATACCACCAACCAGTTCACGCACTACAAGGATATCAACACCATCAATTACTTCAGGTTTCAGAGTAGAAGCATCCAGCAGCTGTGAATGCACTTTGGTCGGACGGTAGTTAGCAAACAGGCCCAAATCCTCGCGAATACGCAATAACCCGGCTTCAGGGCGCAGTGGTTTATCCAATGCTTCCCATTGTGGACCACCAACAGCACCAAGCAGCACAGCATCTGATGCATGCACCAGTTTGCGTGTTGCTTCAGAATAAGGGTCACCATCAACATCGTAACCGACACCACCAATGGTGCCCTCCTGCCAGCTAGCATCCAAGCCAAATGAACGATTCAATACGTCCATCACTTTAATCGCTTCGGCAACAATCTCCGGTCCAATTCCATCACCCGGTAACACTGCAATTTTGATAGCCATTCCCTACTCCTTTTTCCCAACTGCAGTCTTCACAGCAGAGAGGAACTCATCCACATCTGTAAATTCTCTATACACCGAAGCAAATCGCACATACGCCACACCATCAAGGCCACGCAACTGCTCCATAACAAACTCACCTAAATCACCAGCCACAATCTCTGACTGACCTGTTTCCTGTACTGCTCTGAGCACATCATTAAGCCCCTTCTCCAGCTGTTCAGCGGAGACAGGTCTTTTCTCCAGGGCCTTCTGCATACCAGCCCGAATCTTCTCCACATTAAAGGATTGACGTGCACCATCCTTTTTAATGACCAGTGGCAGACGCAATTCAGCCCGTTCATAGGACGAAAAACGTTTACCGCATGCCTCACATTCGCGACGGCGGCGCACTGCATGGCCCTCTTCCACTACTCGGGAATCGACAACGCGGGTATCATCATTGGCACAAAAGGGACAAAACATATCTAAGCTCGGAGAGTTTTTATTTATCCTTCGTAAACAGGGAATTGATCAGTAAGTTCACGAACCTGTTTGGCAACTGCCTTCTGCACAGACTCATCTTCAGGTGATTTCAATACACTCAGAATCATTTCACCAATCAACTTAGACTCAGTTTCTTTCATACCGCGTGCTGTAATCACAGAAGCACCGATACGGATACCGGAGGTCACGAATGGGGATTCCGGATCAAATGGGATCGTATTCTTATTGGTTGTAATGCCAGCTGCTTCCAGCGCTTCTTCAGCCTGCTTGCCGTTAATGCCTTGCGGGCGCACATCAAGTCTGAACATATGACAATCGGTACCACCGGAAACAATCCGGAAACCACCCTCGATCAAGGTTGCAGCCATTGCACGCGCATTCGCAACCACCTGCTTCTGATCTTCTTTAAACAGATCACCCAAAGCTTCACCAAAAGCCACAGCTTTGGCTGCAATGACATGCATCAATGGACCACCCTGAATACCCGGGAAAATACGTGAGTTAATCTTTTTAGCCAGATCATCATCGTCAGTCATAATCATACCGCCACGAGGGCCGCGCAATGTTTTGTGTGTTGTAGTGGTAATCACATGGGCATGACCTACCGGGCTTGGATATGCGCCTGCAGCAATCAAACCGGCATAATGCGCCATATCTACCATCAGAATAGCGCCAACAGAATCAGCGATTTTACGCATGCGCTCAAAATCGATTCCACGCTCATAAGCTGATGCACCACCGATAATCATTTTAGGGCGCTGTACAGATGCAATTTTCTGCATTACATCATAATCGATAAGTTCATTATCTTTACGTACACCATAAGCGACGATTTCATACAGACGACCGGAAAAGTTCACCGATGAACCGTGTGTCAGATGGCCACCATGAGACAAGTCCATGCCCATCACTGTATCACCAGTATTTAGAGCTGCCATATAGACCGCCATATTGGCTTGCGAACCTGAGTGCGGCTGCACATTAACATGTTTCACACCAAAGAGTTCACGCGCACGGTCCTGTGCCAAACGTTCTACCGCATCGACATGCTCACAACCACCGTAATAACGACGACCCGGATAGCCTTCGGCATATTTATTGGTCATCACTGAACCTTGCGCCTGCATGACCGCTTTTGAGACGATATTTTCACTGGCAATAAGCTCAAGTGTATGTTGCTGGCGACCAAGCTCAGCCGCGATGGCTTCCTGAACCGCTGAATCTGCGAGAGGGGCGTTAAAAAAATCGTTCCGGTCAGACATGTAAACTCCTGAAGTAATTAAAAAAAGTATGATCAAATGACCTATACACTTTGTATCGAACTCAAACGATACAAATCAAGGATGCGCATTATGTCGAATCATGTCGCTCTCGTCATCCATGCAATGCACAATGCCATGCAATCTCACTGGCATCATCAAATAAATTCTATAGATCCCGGCTATTCTATTTATCATTTCAGCCCATAAATTAGAAACAGATTAATTCAACAAGCTGACATCCATCAAGCCTGACAAACTACCATCCGGTTTTGCTTCAAAGCCGGATAGCCTCGGTCCGGAAACAGCAATAACAGGATCATACCAAAGTGGAATATAAACCATATCGTTCTGCATCTGCTTTTGTATCAAAGCATACAAACGCTTGCGTTCACCTTGCGAGCTTGCCGCAGCAGCAGCGTCCAACCATGCATCCATCTGCGCACTACTATAACGCCCTCGATTTGCACCCTTTGGAGGCCACATCTCGGAGTGCAAAATCCAACGGTAAATATCCGGATCAGTAATACCTACCCAGGCCAAAGAGAAGACCTGAAAATCACCTTGCTTGATACGCGCATAAAAGCCACCCCACTCCAGCGACTCAATGGATACCTTCACACCGACCTCTTGCCACATCGCTGCAATCGCAGTGGCCAGCCTCAAGCGGGTTGGATCAGTACTGGTCCGATAGTTAATGGTAAAACGTGTGCCATCAACAGCACGGGGAAAACCTGCTGCGTCCAACAAAGCTGCTGCCTGATTACGATCAAATGGTAAGTGTGGCAAAGTTGATGAGGCCCAATGTGTAGGCGTCAATACAGACTCCGCCAATTCCGGCAGATCAGCAAACAGCGCGCGTTTCAACTTGTTACGATCCAGCGCCAGAAGCAAAGCACGCCGCACCCTCACATCCTTCAATGTTTCATCCTGCATATTCAGACCGATATAAGAGAACGTTGTCGATGGACGTGTTTGAATATGCAGTTTTTGTTCTTTGATATAGCCCAACAGATGTGGAGGCAGATCATTTTGCACAAAATCAAGCTCACCACGGGTCAACTTCAGAATACGTGTCACAGGATCCTTCACTCCAGAAAAGCGAATAGTCCCAGCTTTCCCTTCAGAACTCTCTTTCAATGCGTCAACACGGTGCAGTGTAAGCGCACTTTCCGTCCATGATTGCAGTTTAAACGCACCACATCCAATGGTGTAATGGGCCTGATGCGGCGCCTGCGCAATCGATTCTGGCAGCACCCCCAGATTCAGGCGGGTCAACAGAGAGGCATCAGCTTTATGCAAACGAATCAGCACGACGTGATCACCTTCGGCGCTCACCGATTGGATTGCTGCAAAGCTCGCTTTCAAAGGACTGGTTAACGCTGGATCCAGCACTGCCTCAAGTGTTGCGACCACATCTGCTGCATTCACACTCGAACCATCAGAGAAAAACACCCCTTTCTGCAAATAAAAGCGCCACAACAACGGTTCGGGATGATCCCAGGAGAGAGCCAGATCAGCCTGTACATTAAAATTATCATCCAGCTTTAACAAACCACGATGCACAAAATCCTGCACACGTACTGACGCGGCATCGGTAGCAAAACGGGGATCCAGAGTTATCGGCATTTGCGCCAGACCAACCCGCAACAGCCCCTTTTCCTGCTCTCCAGGCTGACATCCAAGCAACAATGCAATGCATGCGATGAATATACCCTGCCATAAACGCATCATGCTTTGATCACCCCTGCATCCATAAACTCATCGCTTCAACATGCCCGGCTGAAGGAAACAGATCTAGCGCTCGCAATGCTTTTAAGCGGTAACCCTGTTGCCTTAACAAGGCCCCATCCCGTGCCCCTGCAGCCACATCACATGAGACCATAATAATCTTCTTCGGCATCAACTTCCCCATCTCGCTACACAAACGCTTGGCACCCCGACGTGGTGGATCAAGAATCAACACATCAGCACCAATATAGGACTCTGTATCAAAATATTCGAACAGATTAGCCACCACAAATTGAGCCGATATACCCAGTGATTTGGCATTGGCCGATGCCGCCCGCACACTGGCTGGATTTAGCTCTGCAGCAAACACGCTCGCACCCGTTGCGGCCGTCTACACCGAGGCGGCGGCGCAGATGGGTGCCATGCCCGACGATCCCTCGATGATCGAGGCGCCGGAGGTGATCGCCGAGGCGGCGCTGGCCCTGTGTGCCCGTGAGCCGAAGCGTCTCACGGGACGCATCACATACAGCGGGCCCCTTCTCGAAGAGCTCGGGCTCGAGGCTCGCGCACTCGACGCGAAC
>JAJFLF010000181.1 GCA_021772845.1 Mariprofundus sp. | reverse complement strand
AGATTCAACTTCTGCATCATCAATCTTGTCGGCCAACTCTTCATTTACCATCGCACCAGCTGGAGCAATTTCAGCGCCGGAGATTGGATCACACGCAGATTCTAGCAGGATACGACCGAGTACACGTTCATACAATGGCTCAATCACTTCACCACCCTCAACAAGAGCAGTCAGTGTAACACCACCGTCAGTACCACAATCCTGAATACGAACTACGGCATCCTGCGCCACGTCAACCAGACGACGAGTCAAGTAACCTGAGTTCGCAGTCTTCAATGCAGTATCCGCAAGACCCTTACGAGCACCATGGGTAGAGATAAAGTATTGCAGAATAGTCAAACCTTCTCGGAAGTTCGCCGTAATCGGTGTCTCAATAATCGAACCATCCGGTTTCGCCATCAGACCACGCATACCAGCCAGCTGACGAATCTGCTGAGCTGAACCACGCGCTCCGGAATCAGCCATCATATAAACCGGATTAAAGGTTTTGGCTTCTTCAGACTGCGTACCGTCAGCACTTGTGATGGTTTCATTGGATAGATTGTCCATCATCGCACGCGCAACTTTTTCAGTCGTGTGCGTCCATAAATCCACTACCTTGTTGTAGCGCTCACCAGCAGTAATCAAACCATCAGAGTATTGTTTCTGTACCTTGGCAACTTCAGATTCAGCTGCTTGAACCGTTGGCACCTTACTGTTAGGCACAACAACATCGCACAGTGCAAATGACGCACCTGAAATCGTTGCGTAGGTATAACCCAGCACTTTCAAACGGTCAGCCAACAATACTGTCGCTTTATTTCCTGCCACGCGGTAACAATCTTCAATCAATCCAGCCACATCTTTCTTGGTCAACACTTGGTTAATGCTGGAGAATGGCATTTCTTCCGGCAAAATAGTCGAAAGAATTGCACGGCCAACAGTAGTATTTTCACGCTTTCCACGGATACGGCAGATAATACGGCTATGAAGTGCTACAGCACCAGCATCTTCAGCGCGTAATACTTCTTCTGGAGATGAGAACACCATGTTCTCACCCTTCTCAAATGGACGCTCACGCGTCAGATAATAAATACCTAGAACCATATCCTGTGTAGGTACGATTACCGGTTTACCTGTTGCAGGAGAAAGTACGTTATTCGAGGCCATCATCAAAGCACGACATTCTGTCTGTGCTTCCACAGATAGCGGTACATGCACTGCCATTTGGTCACCATCGAAATCGGCATTGAATGCAGTACATACCAATGGATGTAACTGAATGGCTTTACCTTCAATCAGAATCGGTTCGAAAGCCTGAATACCAAGCCTGTGCAGTGTTGGTGCACGGTTTAGCATGACCGGATGCTGATGAATGACTTCAGCTAGAATATCCCAAACCTCAGGGATGCCCTGCTCAACAAGTTTCTTGGATGCTTTAATGGTATTCGACAGGCCGCGCAGTTCCAGCTTGTTGTAAATGAACGGCTTGAACAATTCCAAAGCCATTTTCTTCGGCAAACCACACTGATGCAGTTTCAGGTCAGGACCAACAACGATCACAGAACGACCGGAGTAATCCACACGTTTACCAAGCAAGTTCTGACGGAAACGACCCTGTTTACCCTTGATCACATCAGATAATGATTTCAGTGGACGACGGTTGTTACCAGTGATTGGTTTGGAGCGACGATCATTATCGAACAACGCATCTACAGATTCCTGCAACATGCGTTTTTCGTTACGGGTAATGATTTCAGGAGCATTGAGTTCCAACAAACGTTTTAGACGATTGTTACGGTTGATCACACGACGATACAGATCATTCAAATCGGATGTGGCAAAACGGCCGCCGTCCAATGGAACAAGTGGACGAATTTCAGGTGGTAATACTGGAATCACTTCCAAGACCATCCATTCCGGACGGTTACCTGAACCTAGCATTGCTTCCACAGTAGAAAGACGCTTAGTAAGCTTGGTCAGTTTAGTAACCGCTTTGGTAGCCAGAATCTGGGCGCGCAAAGACTGACGCTCTTCTTCCAGGTTAATATCTTTAAGCATTTCACGCAGTGCTTCTGCACCCATGCCAGCACGGAACTCTTCACCGTACTCTTCAAATGCTTCGATATACTCTTCTTCAGTCAACAGCTGGAACTGCTCCAAACTGGTCAGACCTGGATCAAGTACAATATAGGACTCGAAATAGAGAATGCGTTCCAACTCTTTCAGCGTTTTATCCAGCAACAAACCAATACGGGATGGCAGGCTCTTTAAAAACCAGATATGTGCAACAGGAGCTGCCAGGTCAATATGACCCATGCGCTCACGACGTACTTTGGATTGAATTACTTCAACCGAGCACTTTTCACATACCACACCACGGTGTTTCAGGCGTTTGTACTTACCACACAGACACTCGTAATCTTTAATAGGACCAAAGATTTTAGCACAGAACAGGCCATCACGTTCTGGTTTAAAGGTACGGTAGTTAATGGTTTCAGGCTTTTTAACTTCGCCATAAGACCATGAACGAATTTTCTCAGGACTTGCAAGCCCTACGCGCAGACCATCGAAATCTTCGATGTTCGACGGTTTCTGGAACATTTTGAGAAGTTCTTGCATGACTTATTCTCCTTCTGTTTCGGTGGGTTTTTTGACCATAGACAGATCAATACCCAGCGCGTTCAATTCTTTGGTCATTACATTGAATGATTCAGGGATACCTGCATCAAACGACATATCACCACGTACAATAGATTCGTACATTTTCGTACGACCCTGAACATCATCAGACTTCACTGTCAGCATTTCCTGCAAGGTATAAGCCGCGCCATATGCTTCCAGTGCCCAAACTTCCATCTCACCGAAACGCTGCCCACCGAACTGAGCTTTACCACCTAATGGCTGCTGTGTAACCAGAGAATATGGGCCAGTAGAACGGGCATGAATCTTCTCATCAACCAGATGATGCAGTTTAATAATATACATATGACCAATCGTAATAGGGCGATCAAATGCTTCGCCGGTACGTCCATCATACAATGTGGTCTGGCCCGTTTCCGGCAAGTCCGCCAATTTCAGCATACGCGTGACATGGTGCTCTTTAGCACCATCAAACACTGGTGTGGCAATTGGGATGCCACCTTTAAGGTTGGTCGCCAATTCAGTCAAAGACTCTTCATCCATTCCTGAAATATCTTTGCAGGCAGAATCATCTTCTGAATATGCATCAAGCAGGAAGTCTTTCATCTCATCATGTGCTGCATTGGCCTGCAACATGCCTTCAATCTTCTTACCTAAACCACTGGCAGCCCAACCCATATGAATTTCGAAAATCTGTCCGATATTCATACGTGACGGTACACCCAATGGATTCAGACAGATATCAACCGGAGTACCATCTGCGGTATAAGGCATATCTTCTTCCGGTACGATGACCGAAATAACACCTTTGTTACCATGACGACCAGCCATTTTATCACCAGGCTGCAATTTGCGTTTCACTGCAACGAAGACTTTGACCACTTTGATGACGCCAGGTTTCAATTCAGAACCTTCACGAACCTTGGCAACTTTTTCTTCAAAACGTGATTCAAGTTTAGCGCGCTCTTTATCCATGGATTCATGAATTTCAGCAACACGTTCATTGATAACATCATCATCAACAGATACGCCAGAAAGATCACGCAGGTTCAACGCTTCAATGTGTGCAGCCTTGATGGTTTCACCTGTCTTCAAGCCCTTGAACTGAGCTGCAGTTTGACCTACCAGCAAATCCTGCAAACGGCTCACAGCATTGGCTTCGAGGATACGGCGCTCTTCTTCTTTATCAGCATAAAGCTGCTCAATCGCACTCTCTTCAATAACTTTGGCACGATCGTCTTTCTCGTCCCCTCGGCGTGTAAAGACCTGTACGTCTACAACCACACCCTCATTACCCGGTTTGATGCGCATAGAGGTATCACGTACATCCGATGCTTTCTCACCAA
>JAJFLF010000019.1 GCA_021772845.1 Mariprofundus sp. | reverse complement strand
ATAAAGGCCTAAACAGACAGACTATGACACTCACGAAAATCGCTCTGATGGCAGTAAAGCTCATCATCGTCATCGCCCTCATGTACTATCTGTTCTTTAGTGGCCAGCTTAGTTTTGAGAAGCTGTCCTCTTCTGCGACTGACATAGCTTCTCTTGGTCAGGGCATTATCATTATGCAGGCAATTATTTGCCTGACGGCGTTCAGATGGTTCCTTATTGTCCGTGTCAGCAATGAAAATTCCCAATTTTTCGATCTGTACATCATCAATTATATTGTTGCGTTTGCAGCCAGCTTTTTGCCGGCTATCGTCGGGGCTGATGCCGTGCGCGGGTATTTTGCAATAAAAAGTACCGATGCCAATAAAACGGGCATCGCGATGTCTGTTATTTCTGATCGCCTGATATCTTTGTATGGCGTCCTCACAGCGGTTGTTTTCTCCATCCCGTTTATCTGGCAACCTATAATGGAGAGTTGGGCGCTCCGATATGTGGCCGGTGTAGTTGTTGGCCTATACTTGGCGGCAATTGGGGGGTTTTTGTTCCTGGGTCCGATCCACGGTCTTGTTGTAAGTAGACCATTTTTCCATACTCCTGGGCGAGGTCAACGAATAAAGAAACTATTCCTGCAAGCCGCAGACTCGTTGATGATGTACCGGCAGAACTTACGGGTTGTGTGCATGTGCCTGGGCCTGTCGGTGGTAATCCAGGGGCTGACAGGATTATGCCTCCTGATTCTCTCGTCCAGCATCGGCCTGAATGGCCTTTCCTATGCCGCGCAGATATTCTCTACATCGCTAACAACCATCATTAATGTGATTCCCCTTACACCCAATGGTATTGGTGTCGGTGAAGTTGCCTACGATGGTTTTGCCAGCCAAATACTTGGCGTCGATGTAGTGTTGGGGTATGCATCGGCTTTTCTCGCATTCAGAGTATTGTGGATCGTCAACAGTTTGCCTGGACTGGTTTTCTATGTAGCCCATAATACTCAGGCCAAGCCAGAAGAAGTTAACACCGTGGAGTAAACGTGTTATTCATGACAACGATTCGAACGCTGCGGTACTATTTTCTTTTTCTTGATTATTTTTCCCTGTCGACAACAGATTAACCAATTCGGTGCAGCCATCGATAGATGTTATGTTGCCAGTACTCTCATAGTATGAATGTTCCGGGCACAGGGCCTGTCCGTCGTCATATAAATTGGAACAACGAGCTGCCTGATTTAAGAGAGAATCTGGCGCATCTGGTTCAAGATATTAGGCGGCGTATTTGCGGTGTTGCAAGCGCCGGTTTTCGAACGTTTTCTGCTTAATTCTTTCCCTTCGATTTAGGGAACCTCTGAACAACAGCCTCTCGGGCAGTGTTATTGTTGGTTTGGCATTCGGATTTGGTAGTTTTCGGTGAGTTATGTCTGGTCGGGTGCTCGTTTCATCGGGGTTTCCCCGTTTTCAGACAGATCCCACCCGTAGGTTTCGTCGTGCGATGTAGAGATTGGCCCGCGCCATGAGGCTGAACATCTGCGCCGCATTTTTGGCCAGCCCGCGATAGCGTATCTTGCGATAGGAGAGCTGGCATTTAATGACGCGGAAAGCGTGTTCGACTTTGGCCCGCACGGACCCGTGTTCTCGGTTGCGTTTCTTCTGTGACGACGACAGAGTACGTCCACGTTTACGCTTGTCATTGCACTGCCCAGAGAATGTCGCTTCCCCGTGCTGCCCGTTTGCGTTTATCACTCACATAGCCCTTGTCGCCAAAGATAACACGGTCATCCTCGCGGGTCAGATCGTCAGTCATCCGCGCGTCATGCACCTTGGCCGTGGTGGTTTTGACGGTGTGAGCCAGCCCACTTTTCGCGTCCACGCCTATATGTGCCTTCATGCCGAAGTACCACTGATTGCCCTTCTTTGTCTGGCTCATTTCCGGATCACGCCTGCCTGATCTGTTCTTGGTCGACGGCGACGCGGCAATCAGAGTGGCATCCATGATCGTACCGCCGCGCATCAGCAGCGAGCGCTCTTCGAGATAGGCCGAGACCTCTGCAAACAGTGCCTCGGTCAGCTCGTGATGCTCCGGCAGGTGGCGGAAGTCAGGATCGTCGTTTCATCTGGAATAGCATCCTGCCCCAGTTCCAGCCCAACAAAATCACGCATGGAATGCATGTCGTAAAGTGTTTCCTCTGCCCCAGGATCGGAAAGCCCATACCACTGTTGAAGAAAATAAATTCGCAGCATTACCGGGAGCGGCATCTGCGGTCGGCCCTTTCGCGGCTTGCTGTAATGCGGTGCTATCAGGGCTTCCAGCCGTAGCCAGGGCACCACTGCATCCATCTCGCTCAAAAAAAACCTCACGCTTCGTACGCTTCTTCTTATGCGCCTGATCCAGTGATGAAAAACTCTGCTGTTTCAACGATAAACCCTCCATGCCGCTCTGCATAAGCAGAACCCCGTGAAAATTGTTCAGAGTTTCCTTAGAATGTTTTGCCCACGCCCGAAGTAGACGTCAGCGGGCGTAAGATTATTGATACTCTCATGGTACCGGTGATGATTGTAATGCTCGACGAATGCTTCGATCTGAGCTTCGAGGTCTGCTGGAAAGAAGTAATTCTCCAGCAAGATGCGGTTTTTCAAAGTCTGATGCCACCGCTCAATCTTACCCTGGGTCTGTGGGTGATATGGTGC
>JAJFLF010000180.1 GCA_021772845.1 Mariprofundus sp. | reverse complement strand
CCTGTCGCTTGCGGCAGGGTTTTTACTTTGGGGCAGATAAGATTGAATGGTTGATAGCAGCTCCGCTTCTGCATGCCCTTGTTGGGGCAATAACCATAAGGGATGCTCTTTCGGCCATAGGCTTTGCAGTTTAACAGCATCTTTTGCAGTGATAGCGATATGTTTGCCAAGTTTTAATATGTCGCTGACATCACTGGCATTGAAAGCATAATGATCTGGATAAGCTTTTACGCCGGTAAGTCTGAGCCCGGTACGTTTTAAATCATCGAAAAATCGATCGGGACGGGCGATAGCCGTTACGGCATGGACAGTCTCCGGTCTGGAAGTCCCTGTTTCCATGAGATCAATCATATCGACTGGAGTTGTAAACCATTGCCATTCACGTCTGTTGCCAAGTTTTTCACATAGATGTTTATTTGATGCACTACCAGTACGGATAATGATGTCGGCACGCGCAATCGATTGCACAGGTTCACGCAGAGGGCCGGCTGGAATGCAGTGACCATTGCCGATGCCTTCAACAGGAATAAGTACAATATCGCAGCAGCGTTCCATATGCCTGTATTGAAAACCATCATCGAGAATAAGAATATCACCCAGTTCTGCAGCAATCTGGCTTGCGGCTACGCGGTCTGCAGCAGCAATGACCGGGCAACTGGATAATTCAGCCAGCATTTTTGCCTCATCTCCGACACATCCAGCAAGATCTTCAGGCTCGATTTGTTTGGCTATTCTATTTTGACCACCATCACCACGACAGAGAATAATCGGTGCATAACCTTGGGATTTAAGCTCTTCTGCCAACCATAAAACAAACGGTGTTTTGGCACTGCCACCGGCTGTGATATTGCCCACGGAGATCATCGGTAGGGCTGGTGTGACCCTGTTTGCAGCACGTCTGTTCAAATGGATTTGGCTGATGCCTGAATATATCGGTTCGATGCAAGACAACCATAAAGGCGGTGGTGAAGTGCTCCACCACATCTGTTCGAACCAGCTATGTAATTTAGACATGCGGCGGTTGTTTTTCATGGGGCTGATCTGTTGTGGGTAACCATGTTTCGATAGCATTCAGCATGCGATCGAGCACGTGTGATCTATCTTGAATGAAAAGCGCTGCATTGGCATGCAGTCCTTTGAGCTCTTGTGGGTGAGTAAGCAGGCGACAAACCGCTTGCTCAATTTCCTGATCATCACGGCATATGATGGCAGCTTCTGCCTGCTGCATCTCGGCCATAATATCTCTGAAGTTTTGTACATGTGGACCGCTGACAATGCCGCGTCCACAAATGGCAGCTTCGAGCGGATTATGCCCACCGTTGTTTTCTAAACTGCCCGCTATAATAACAGCATCGGCAATGCTGTACAGTTGCGTCAACAGACCCATGGCATCAAGAAGAAGAACGTCTTGATTGATCATATCCGCATTGCTGTGTTGCTCTGACCAACGGGTAAGTGTGAGTCCACGTTCCTGGATTAAGTTGGCAACCTGATCAAAACGTTGGGGGTGACGCGGAACGATCACTGTTAACAGCTCCGGGCATGCGGCATGCCAGGCAGGCCACATATCCAGCAGACGGGCATCTTCTCCCTCACGGGTGCTGGCGATCAGTAGGATGGGACGGGCGCCACTGGTATCAAGTTTCAAACGCAGGGCACTAGCGTTCACTTCTGGCGCGCTGACGGCATATTTTAAATTACCAACGGTCTGAACGTTTGCGTTCGGTATGCCCAATGCGATCAAACGTTCCCGATCAATATCACTTTGGGCTAGAAACAGGTTCACGGGCGCTAACCAGCGTTTCCACAACCAGGCGGTGGCCTGATAACGTGGGAATGAACGATCTGAAATACGTGTGTTGATGCCAACAACCGGAATGTTCTGTTTACGACATGCTTTTAACATGCCCGGCCAGAATTCAGTTTCTGCCAGCAATAGCAGGGCTGGTTGCAAGCTGCTAATCATGCGTGACATAGCAGTAGGCAAATCCCACGGTAGGAAAGCCAGCGAGACTGTATTGCCCAAAAGACGCTCTGCGTGATTAAAACCAGTGGCAGTGACAACCGTCAAATGTACCGGGTGTCCCTTTTCTATCAGGGCTCTGATTAAAGGGGTCACTGAGCTGACTTCACCAACTGAACAGGCATGTAACCAAACAGAGCCGGGGCGGGGGTTGGGAAGTTCAAGGGTGAATTGCTGTCGCCATTTCAAGGAAGGGTTACGCATAGGCGTATTGGAACAGGAAGAAGTGCATTGTGCCAGTTTCTCGCCACTTCGCACTATTTCAATTGTGGCCTGATTATTGCTATCGTATGGACAAACTTCAACAAAAGGACGCTACTTATGATTATAACTGTGCTTTCCATTGCTGCGATTCTCTACTTAGCCTTGCAACTGGAGGATAAAATAAATCTTCCATCACCAGTTGGCCTGATTGCCTTGTCGATTGGTTTTCATGCGCTGTTTGGTGATCTGTTTTTGCTTACCGGCGATGCTGAACATTTCGCAGCACTGGTGATCCTGTTACTGCCAATTCTTCTTATCTCCGATTCGCTAGAGCTGAAGTTAGATGATCTCAAAGAGCACGGTCTGAGTCTGTTTTATCTGGCAGTGGTAGCAGTATCGCTTTCAGTCATTACCGCTCTGTTGGTCGGTGATACACTGTTTGCTGAATATAACCTCTCTTTTGCTGCGATTATTCTTCTGTTTGCCATGGTCCTGGCAACAGATCCTGTATCGGTGGTCAGTATATTTTCCAACTTTGAACTGCCGCATAAGCTTAAAATTCTTTGTGAAGGTGAAAGCCTCTTCAATGATGCAACTGCATTGATCGTGTTTGTCTTTATTGGCCTGTATGCACTTGAGGGTGGTGTGATTACCTTCGGTTATGTGGCGGAAACGAGCATAGTCGTTGTGGTCGGTTCAGCTCTGTTTGGTGCATTTATCGGTTATCTTGGTCTGATAGCCATGAAAACTACCACGAATCGTATCGCAGAATTGCTGATAATTATTCTGACTGGCTACGGTGCGTTTGAGCTGTCTGAACATTTTTATGTTTTATTGAATATGTTTGGTGCACATTCGCATATGCATCTCTCCGGTATTCTTGCCTGTATTTTCTCGACTGTGACTGTGCATCATGTGATGAGCAAAGCTATTGAAGCTGATGATGTTCAATTGGAGATTGAGGAGAATGCCATTCAACGTGAATCCATGGCTGAGTCGAGTTCACGCAACCTGATTCAACATGCCATTTATAAGATCAAAGCTACGGTAGAAGAACGTGATCGGCATATGCGCACCAAAGAAGATGTTCAGTTGCTCGCCATTGTTGCCAATACCATGCTGTTTGTCGCGATGGCAGAGATCGTTGATGTGGATCTGTTGTGGCAGTACAAAACAGAAATTCTTGTTATGTTTTTAGCTACTACGGTGATTCGTGCAGCCATGATGGCCAAGTTTGCCATCATCACCAATCAGACGGATAAGATGACCAATGTAAATTTCCGCTGGTGGGGTGTGTTAACCTTTGCAGGCATTAAGGGCGGCCTATCAATAGTCATGTTAATGATGATTCCATCCAGCTTTGAACATCTGGAAATGTTTAAAGCGATTGTGGTTGGTGTAATTATGCTCTCTACCTTTATCTATTCATTTATCCTGCTGGCAATTATCGGTAAAAACAAAGAGATATTTGCACAGGAGCTGGAAGAAGAGGGTGGCCATCACTGATTGATAAGTTTTTAGCGATCAGTTTTTAGTTTCCCACCAATCAGAACGAGAAAAGGCCCCGCGATTGCGAGGCCTTTTTAAACGAAGTCTGATGCCTAAGGGAGGGGAGGAGGGTGGCACCAGACAGGCGTAACTGTAGGGCCAAGCTGTGAGTGAGGTATTAACTCCAAATTAAAAAATATTTATGATTGTGTGATCTACAAGCGATACTGAATAGATCTAGCTCTACTACTTCGATAAAATAAATCAGAACATTGGCTCACAATGCTGCACGCCCTTTCATCAAGTGATGCAAAGCCGGGGCAATGAGCTGGTATCCTTCGGTATTGCGGTGAATCAGCCTGGTCTGGAGAGGCCTTTGTTGAGACAGTCATCTCTTTAAAGCATAATAATCCCCCTTTATCTTGTTTCAGCCAGAGCTAAGATAGAGTCTGCAGTGTGATAGAAGAGATGGAAGGTGATGTGATGTTGACGAATAGAGTGTATCCAATGGTTCAGATGATCGCATTCATCTCTCTTTTATTGCTTTCTATTCAACCTGTTCATAGTGAAGAGCTCTTCATTGAAGGTAATCTTAAGAACAGTGCTGAGACAATTCAAACTGATGCGTTGTTTAAATTTGTTCGCCAGCGAAACTATGCTAAACTGGAACGGATGGTTCTGGCTGGCGGCAATGTAAATGCAATGAATAGCCGAGGCCGAACGGCGCTTATGCAGGCGGTTCAGAACCAAGATTTTAAGGCTGTGCGGCTGCTTTTAGAGCATGGTGCTGATGTTAATTTAGCCAGTAAGGATGGCATACCACCATACCCGCTATGTGTTTCTCTGCACAATGCTGACATCGATATTTCACAATTTCTAATCAACTACGGGGCAGATATCCATGCCACCTTTGATACCGCAAAAATTGGTGTGATACCCACCTATATGTGTGCTTTTGTTGATCAGCAATATGGGCCAAAAGCAGCGCTTTTAATGGATATGTTACACCGGTCAGGTGTTGCACTTTCAGATAGTCATATGAGGAACGGTTCAACACTGCTGCACTGGTTTGCTAGCTCTGGAAGCCTACAGGGCTTGAAGAAATGGGAAGAGTCCGGTCTCGGTTTTCAGCTTGTCACCCATGAAGGAGAAAATGTACTTCATTTTGCTACCAGAAGCAGAATCAAAGATGAGCGTATGCTTGAAGTGGTTCGTTTTCTGGCTGAGCGGCAAGTGGATCTGAATGCGACCGCCAAAGCGGGGAAAACACCACTTTATCAGGCTGTCGAAAAAGGTAATCAAGCCACTGCCGAATTTCTGTTAGGGCTTGGAGCCGATGTGAATATCACAGCGGGTGATGGCAGTACTGTGCTGGACTACGTATTGGATCGTCCCCAATTTCAGAAAGGATTGATTGAACTTCTTGTCTCACACGGGGCACAGCTCGGAAACCATGCCACATGGTCTGTCATGATGAATGTGATCAGAAGTGAAAACTTAACACTTCTTGGTATGGCTCTGGAGAAGAAACCGGCCCTGG
>JAJFLF010000179.1 GCA_021772845.1 Mariprofundus sp. | reverse complement strand
CAGAAGATCAACTTATATTACGGAACGGTCAGACCTTGTCCGGCAAGGTTCTAAAAAATGATTTTAGGATCAAAACATCATTTGACGACATCCACGTAAAAAAAGAGAACATTGCCCATGTTTATTTTATGCGCTCAGATGAAACAGGCTTCCCGCCCACGGATGAGATCAAGACCATTCACGGCGATGATGTCAAAGGTAAGTTGGTCCAAACACAAACGATTTCATTTGTATTGGCCGCGAATAATCAAACTGCAAGAATAGCCAGAGACAAAATTCACGCCATCATACTCATGGGTCCTCTGGACACTGATCCTGAAGGTTATCCGCAACTTTCAGAGGACTAAGCACCCGGCCACCTGCAAGGTGGTCATTCCGACGACCGTTAAAGGGTAAAGCCCCTTTTCATACAACAAAACATAAGGCCCGGAAGCGTGAGCTTTCTGGGCCTTATTCTTTTTTCGCCCGACAACATCGATGATTTATATTTCAAAAAGCTGACGAAATATTTAGAGAAACCTGACCTTTTCATCAAACTAGAAACAAATTCGGCATCAATCCTGCTTATCTTAATAGCCAGCACGTTTAACGGTAAAGGAGGGTTTAGAAATCGGGGACAGTGTATGCATTTTAGAGCTGCGCACCTTCGTGATGGATCCCTTAATTATAGCAAACGTCGGATAACCTGACTCAACTCCCCTACCTTATATGGTTTCGTGATCAGTGTACTCTTCTCGGGCAATGCAGTGCAGGCCATCGCATCTTCACGGTCATAACCTGTAGCAAAAACAACCGGCACATCTGGGCTGAGGTTACGCATCATTTCGGCAGCTATAGCACCACCCATACGTGGCATCACTAAGTCAAGTATCACCAGATCTATTGAATCACGGTTACCTTTGAATATTTTAACAGCCTCTTCTCCGTCAGCTGCTATCAGCACCTTATAATTCAGGTTCTTAAGCACCGCCTCTCCGATCTCTCGTACATCCTTCTCATCATCAACAAGCAGAACCGTTTCTCCCTCACCTTTGACCACATCATAATGCAGTTCAGGCTGCTCCAGCCGCTTCGCCTCTTTTATCAGTGGCAGATAGATATGAAAAGCGGTTCCCTCCCCTTCACTGCTCTCAACCTCAATCACGCCGTGATGGTTTTGAATGGAACCATATGCCATGGCCAGACCAAGCCCCGTCCCTTTACCAACCTCCTTGGTGGTGTAAAACGGGTCAAAGATCTTGCACTGTAGCTCTTTGGAAATACCACATCCGTTATCAAGAACGGACAAGCGAGCAAAAAACTCCGCATCCAATGCCGGATAACGGCCTTTGAAGGCTGGATCAGGCAGATACTCCTCAAGCTGCAGTCTCACTCTGGGTCCTTTTACATCCGATACGGCATCATGGGCATTATTGAGAAGGTTCATAATCACCTGCTGCAACTGGGTTTCATCACCAATGACAACCAGCTCCTGAGAGGGAATCTGACAATGAAAATCTATGTTCTCCGGAACCACCACGCTGTTGAGTTGCAATATCTCCTGCATGAATGAACTTAATCCGAACAGTTTCATCTGCACGCTATCTTTACGCGCAAAGGTGAGCAGTTGCTGAATCATCTTGGCAGCACGAAACCCCAGTCTCTCAACCACCTCCAGCCTCTTAACCGCGTTAGGATGGTCACCGATCAGTGCACGGGCGAGATAAAGATTGCCGGTCATACCGGCCAGCATATTGTTGAAATCATGCGCAATGCCGCCTACCAATGTTCCCAATGATTCCATCTTTTGTGACTGCTGGAACTGCTGCTCCAATTTAAGCTGCTCGGTCAGATCCTTGGCCATCAAGAGATAACCAACAGCCTCATCACCTATCCTGATTGCCGAAATCTCTATCTCGACAGTAGATTCACCACAACCCTTCACAAGCCTCTTTCTGAAACGCCCGTGCTGCTTCACATCTCCTATAATTTGCTGCTGATCCAGGCCTGGAAAATGACCATGAACCAGTACATTTTGCAGCGTGAGCCCGGATAGTGGTCCTTGCTGATATGAAAAAATCTTACTTGCTGTCGGATTTGCATTGGCAATCACCATGCGCTCATCCATAGCTATGATTGCTGAGTCGATCTCCGAATTCATGATACTGGTAAGCAGTACACTTTCACTCAAACGCTGATTGGCCTGACTTAACTGCGTACGCATGTGCTCAACATAGCGAACCTCAAATGCTGTAAGCAGACTTGTCTGCGTGATGAGACCAACCAGACAACCCTCACTATCCACTACCACCATCTGTCGAATCCCATGCTGATGAAGCAATTGAGAGGTTTCATAAGCTGAGACATTCAACGCAACAGATTTGATGGGACTGCTCATCACGTCAGCGACAATTATATTTCCAATATCCCCATATTTTTCAATAATCACGGGGATGTCGCGCTCAGTGATAATGCCAACCGGTTTTCGCTGGCTGGTTACAACCACTGATGTCTCCCCCCTCTCAACCATCATAGCAATCACATCTGTGAGTTGGTCTTTGCGAGCAACACGTGCAACAGTAGGAAGCATCACATCCATCGCACGTTTCTTATGCAGCAACTCCATCATGCTCACGGCCCGTAGAAGGTCCGAATGTGTCAGAACACCGACAGCTTTTTCAGCATCCGTTATGGCCAAATGACGAATATCTCCACACTTCAGCATCTCATAAGCATCAAAAACTGAGGTGCTAGAAGAAGTGGAGAGCACTGGCGAGCTCATGACTGCTGAGATCGGTTGTGTCATATCCATTTTTTGATGGACCAAACGCATGACGTCGCGTTCGGTAATGATACCAACAGCTTTGCCTTGATCTATCACCAGCATACAGCTGATACGCTTGTTGCGCATAATTCTGATCGTTTCAGAAATCGTCTCATCCGGTTTAACTTGAAACAATTTCCCCGACAGTAGCTGATCCACATTTGTCGACAAAAAACACCTCCCCCAGCAATAGCAGCAAGCTGCATACGGCCCATCCAGCTCTCTGACTAGCAAGGTTAATGCCTTTCCCTAAATTTCAGGGCGATAATTCGGAAATAGTTATTCCCTCAAAGGAGCGGCGAATGACCAATGGGATAAGGGGACAGCTTGAACTAGACCTATTTTCCCCGGAAAAATGAAAAGGAGTTGCGCTTCCTTTTGGCGTGATACATGGCGCTATCTGCATGTTTAAGAAGTGTTTCACTATCCAGGCCATCTTTCGGATACATGGCGATGCCAATGCTGCAACCAACGTTGCTGGATGTGCCATCCAGATCAAATGGGTCCAGTAACGATTTAAGTATATTTTTTGCCACCAGTTCCACGCTGCCCGGTTCCTTGGTTTCAGCCAGGATAACAGTGAATTCATCCCCGCCCATGCGGGCAACCGTGTCGGATTTACGTACACAACTGAGCAGTCGGGTGGCAGTTTGAACTAACAGTGCATCACCCATATCATGACCAAGCGTGTCGTTGATCTCCTTGAAATGATCGAGATCAAGGAAAAGGACGGCAAATTCCTGCTTATGGCGCTGGGCAAGAGCAAGGTTCTGATTCAGCCGATCATGAAACAGTGAACGGTTTGGCAAGCCGGTAAGGGTGTCATTGTGCGCCAATTGCTCAAGTTTCTCTTCTGCTAGTTTGCGCTCAATCACAATAGCCAGAGTGTCCGCCACATTCTTCAGAAAGCCTTCTTCAGTTTCGTCCCTTTCATGGCCATTTTCTACATAGGCATTGAGCACACCTAATAAGATATCTTCTGAGATGATCGGAATGCAGTAGTGGCCATGCGGCTGAATACCATCATATCTGATTTCATGCCCCTCAGTCAGATGATTTTCAAACACAATCTTACGACTTGATGCAGCCTTGCCACACAGGCAACGACCAAATGGCAGCATAGCACAGGATTGCAGTAGAGCATCGGGAAGATTGCGATGAGCCACCATCTCCAGTGTCTGTTCTCCCTCAACGACCAGAAAAATCGCACCCTTATTCTGCAGTGTAAAAACTGGAATGGAGAGCACGGCATCGAGAGATTTTAGCACGACCTCTTTCATAGTCAGATGCGGTAATGAAATGTTCAACATCTCATCAAGTACACGCTGAATATTCAGCGATTGCTCAACCTGCTTTGTGCGGGCTTCAGCATGTTCAATAAGCAGTTTCCTAGCCTTGTCCAGCTGCAGTTCCGCTTTACCCAGGATAATCCAAAAAAGGAAAAACAGGGCCCAGCTTAAAATTGCCGAAAGTATAATAAACCAGAGCACTTCACGTTCCGAACTCTCTATGATGGCTGTCATATCATGCAGCATTACCAGAGAAGCGACGTTACGTTTACCAGCGTCTGCAATAGGAATCACAGCTGACCAGAAGTTATGGTCATCCAGCCCTACATCATCACGGATTCGAACCCCATCAACGCTCTTGTCTGCATCGATACTGTTCAGTAACTCGATAGGTGCGTTCTGCATACTTCCCGATACAAGTACGGACTCAGAGAGCATCTCCCAGTTGAACGGACGTGCCAGCATACGCATGCCAGCTTCCCACTGTTTCTGCTCCAGATACTGTTTGTTAATCAAAAATAACAGCTCGACATTAAACATACTACGTGCCTGTTCAATGATACCATCAATTTCCTGTCCTAATTCGATGTAACCGATCAATTGGCCAGAATCATAAACTGGAAGTACGGAACGCAGGGTAAAAGTACCCAGCGGCCCCAGTTCAATGCCTGAGAACAGGCCTGCGTTTTTCTCAGAACCCAGAGCCGTAAACCGATTGATCTCATCACCATATTTTTCCGGCTTATGTACCCGCAACAGGTTGATGCGCTGCGCATCGTGGAAATAAAAATGCGTGATGTTATATTGCTGATGCTGACGTTGGTAAATTGGAGTGGCTACTT
>JAJFLF010000178.1 GCA_021772845.1 Mariprofundus sp. | reverse complement strand
TCGCTCTAATTTTGCTTTCCGCGGTGCTGGTGAACAACTATGTGTTGACCAAATTCCTTGGTATTTGCCCATTTTTGGGCACTTCCAGCAAAGTGGAAACCGCTATTGGCATGTCCTTCGCGGTCATGTTTGTGATGACACTGGCCTCAACTGCGTCGTGGCTTGTGCAACAATATGTGCTGATCCCATTGGATCTGCTCTACCTGCAAACGATTTTCTTTATTCTGATCATCGCATCTCTGGTGCAATTAATTGAGATGATGATTCATAAAACCAGTCCGGTGCTCTATCAGGCGCTGGGCATTTTCCTTCCCCTGATCACCACCAACTGTGCCGTGCTCGGCGTGGCCATTCTTAATGTACAGCAGGAACAGACATTTTTGACATCGGCCCTTTACGGCGGTGGTGCTGCAATTGGTTTTGCGCTGGTACTGATTCTGTTTGCCGGCATTCGCGAACGTATTGATGTATCGCCTGTGCCTGCTGCGTTTAAAGGTTCACCTTTGGCTCTGATTACTGCGGGCATGATGAGTCTGGCATTCATGGGCTTCTCCGGCCTGGTTAAAGTTTAGTTCGGCAGATTGTAAGTGACTGAATCCATGACCGGCCTGATCTATGCCCTGGCCAGCCTCGGCGCTTTTGCACTCTGTGCAGGCATTGTGCTGGCGATTGCACAAAAGGTATTCCATATCGAAGGCGATCCGATGATCGACAATATCGATGCACTGCTGCCACAAACCCAATGTGGTCAGTGCGGATTTCCAGGTTGCAAACCTTATGCAACAGCTGTGGCTTCTAGTGAAGCCGAAGTAAACCACTGCGTACCCGGTGGTGAGCGTACCATGTTACAGATTGCCGATCTGATGGGTGTAGAACCCAAAGAACTGGAAGAAGAAGCCAGCGCTCCGATGCTCGCATTTGTGCGTGAAGATGAATGCATTGGTTGCACGCTCTGCATCAAAGCCTGTCCTGTAGATGCCATTATCGGCGCACCCAAACAATATCACACCGTTATCGCTGATCACTGCACCGGCTGCACACTTTGTGTGGAACCATGCCCTGTAGATTGCATCGATATGCTGGTGAAACCGGAACTCCTTGAACATTGGGCCTGGCCATTGCCAGACACCAAACGTTCACAACTCGGTCACGAAAGGCGGGAACAACATGCCGGCCATGCTTAGAACACTAGCCCAGAAAATGGGTCTAATGGCACACACCTTCACTGGTGGCATTCATCCGGAGATGCATAAACTCTCCGCGGCGAACCCCATTGAAGATGCAGGCATTTCGCCTGTACTTATCCTGCCCATGAAACAGCACATTGGTTCACCCTGTTCTGCTTTGGTGAAGGTTGGAGACAAGGTGCTGCGTGGTCAGAAAATTGCTAAATCAGAAGGTTATCTCTCTGTTCCTGTACACGCATCTACCTCTGGCCGTGTGGTTAAAATTGAAGAACACGCCATTGCCCATCCTTCCGGCATGGGCATGCCATCGATATTTATTGAAGCAGATGGTGATGACCGGGCCGATGAGAGTCTTGAGCCGATCACGGACTGGCAGAACGCTGATCCTACGCTGTTGCGTGAACGTGCCCGCATGGCTGGTCTGGCTGGTTTGGGCGGCGCTGTATTCCCCACCTTTATCAAGCTCGTTCAGGATAAACGCTTCCCGATTGAAACAGTCATCCTCAATGGCATCGAATGCGAACCCTATCTGACCAATGACCATCGTTTGATGGTGGAGAAGGCATCCGAGATTCTCGATGGCATGGCGATCATCATGCATATGGTCGGCAGCAGCTCCGGCATCATTGCCATCGAAGATAACAAACCCGATGCCGCTGAAGTGATGCAGGAAGCACTGAACAAAAAAACCGGCATGGATGATGTGCGCGTAGAACTGCTACCCACCCGCTACCCGCAAGGCAGCGAAAAACAGTTGATTTACACACTTACCGGGCGCGAAGTACCGGCAGGCAAGCTACCCATGCATATTGGTGTGATATGCCAGAATGTCGGCACGACCAAAGCGCTGCGTGATGCAGTGATTCTGGGTAAAACACTGACGGAACGCATTGTCACGATCAGTGGTGATGCGCTGCCGCAACCAGCCAACCTGAATGTTCGACTCGGCACCCCTATCCGTTCACTTTTTGCACGTCAGGGGCTAGAAGATTTCAGTAATATTCAAATCGTGCACGGTGGGCCGATGATGGGCGAGCGAATACGTCACCCGGATATCCCGGTGGTCAAATCAACCTCCGGCATTCTTGCGTTAAGTCAGCAAGCCATTGATGCTGCCCACACGGTTGAAAATCCATGTATTCGCTGTGGCCATTGCAGTGAAGCATGCCCGATCTCACTGGTACCAAATCTACTGGCCGACTTTTGTCGCAGTGATCAGCTTGAAAAAGCGGAAGATTATCAACTGTTTGATTGTATCGAATGCGGCGCCTGCTCGTATGTTTGTCCATCAAACATCCCGTTGGTGCACTACTTCCGTTATGGCAAAGGCCAGATTGCACTAGGCCGCCGCGAACAGGTGTTTGCTGAAGCATCACGCAAACGATCTGAAGGACGAGACGCGCGCATCGAACAGGAGCTGGCAGAAAAGGCAGCCCGCCGTTCGAGGGTACGTAAAACCCACGCACCAAAACCGGCAACAAATACAGAAACTGTAGCGACTACTGATACAGGCAGCGAAACAAGCCCTGACAGCAAAGCAAAACCAGAGGAGAAGAGCTGATGTCTCTGATTATGCTCAGTTCCCCGCATGCGCATGGCGGCGACTCGATTCGTATGATGATGTTCACCGTTGTGCTGGCACTGTTGCCTGCCGCAGCTGTGAGTGTTTACCTGTTCGGCTGGTTAGCATTCCTGCTAATTGTGAGCTGCATGCTTAGTGCGCTATTAACCGAAGCTGTCTGCCTGAAAATGATGAAGCGTCCGCTTTCTACCCTGCTGGATAATTCAGCAGCCCTGACCGGTCTGTTCCTAGCGCTCACCCTACCGGCGACTACACCTTGGTGGATGGCGGTATTGGGCAGTGTGTTTGCCATTGTTCTTGGTAAACAGGTCTATGGTGGCCTAGGTCATAATATCTTTAACCCGGCCCTATCTGCACGCGTGATTCTGTTGATCTCTTTCCCGTTAAGCATGACCACCTGGATCATGCCGATGTCATCGCTTGCCCCCACACTTAATCTGTATGATTTCTCCGCCTGTGCGACGATCTTCCTGTTTGGTACGGAAGCGCTGCTGGCCAACAGCCAACTCACACTTGATGCCATCACCATGGCCTCACCTTTGGGTCATATTAAAACAGAAGCGACCTTAGGTGTGCCTGTAGCTGAAGCATTGAAAGCATATGACTAC
>JAJFLF010000177.1 GCA_021772845.1 Mariprofundus sp. | reverse complement strand
AACTGATCGATGCAACACTTATCTATAATGAATAGATGGAGTGTTGGATATGACATACAGAACTCGAATCAAATATACATCTGAACAGAAGTCTGAAATATGGGATCGCTGGAAGCGTGGTGAGTCGTTAAAAGAGATCGGTCGTGCTTTCGATAGAGGCTCATCCTCAATTTATGGTCAGGTATCACCGACTGGTGGTATTCGACCTTCACCACGAAGACGATCAGACTTAGCCCTTACCCTTTCTGAGCGTGAAGAAATATCCCGTGGCATTGCAGTGGGTCAATCGATGCGATGGATTGCATCAGGCTTAGACCGTTCACCTTCGACCATCTGTCGAGAGGTTGAGCGTAATGGTGGGCCCTCCTGTTATCGAGCCAGTCGAGCGGATCAGTTGGCATGGGACAGAGCGCATAGGCCAAAACCCTGCAAGCTGGCAAAGGATAGTAAGTTAAGAGATGCTGTTGCGATAAAGCTCGAATTGGAGTGGTCACCACAACAGATTGCTGGCTGGTTGAAGCATAAATATGCGGGAGATGAGAGCAGACAAGTGTCACATGAAACGATCTATAGAACGCTATTTATACAGGCCAGAGGCGCGCTAAAGAAGGAGCTGCAACAACATCTGCGCTCCAAACGTGCGATCCGAAGATCAGTCCGTTCGGATAAACAATTGGATAAACGCGGTCAGATTCCTGACCTCGTATCAATCAGCGAACGCCCAGCTTCGGTAGAGGATCGAGCTTTGCAAGGTCACTGGGAAGGTGACTTGATAGCTGGTTCAAACAACACTTATATCGCCACATTAGTAGAGCGCCATACGCGTTATGTGATGCTGATGAAGGTGTCAGACAGAGACAGTGATCAACGCCTTGATAAAACATGCTAAAAGGCTTCCAGATGAACTCTATAAATCACTGACATGGGATCGCGGAAAAGAGCTGAGCGATCATAAAAGGTTTACCATGGCCACAGATGTTGATGTCTATTTCTGTGATCCGCATAGTCCATGGCAACGTGGCTCCAACGAAAACACCAAAGGACTACTGCGCCAGTATTTTCCAAAAAAACCGATTTATCGGCTCATTCGCAGGAGCATCTGGATATGATCGCCAGACGTTTAAATGAGCGCCCGAGACAGACCTTGAACTTTGAAACTCCGGCAGAGAGATTTAATGCTTGTGTTGCATCGACCGGTTGAATCGAAGACCGAAAGCAGACGTGCATTTAATCTGCTAAAGTAAGCTGTGGAATGGAGGGTGCCAATGGGAACATCAAAGAATGAGCAGGTTCAGAATTTCCTGGATGATATCCTCGTCAACGATCCTGATAAATCAGACATCATAGAAAAGCTTCGTGAATGCGTATTTTTAGCCAATTCAAACATCAATGAGAGAATAATGTACGGCGGTATAATGCTTTCTCTCGAAAAAGATTTTGGAGGCATCTTTGCTTATAAAAAACATGTCTCGTTTGAGTTTTCTTTTGGATCACATATGGATGACCCAAGCAACATACTAGAAGGGGACGGTGAATTTAGGCGCCATATTAAAGTTCATGACATAACTGATGTTGAAACTAAGAGCGTAGCCTTTTTTGTTAAGCAGGCATTACAGCTATCAATGAACAGTTGAGATCACCGCCAAAAGCGATCATTAACAATCTAATTCATATGGTATACTGTATTTAGCTCAAAAATCGGCTGCCGAATGATAACTCTTACGACGAAACACATGCGGCAATGATTACCAATATTCCACGGATTGCGTGCTGATTGCGGTCAATGAAGCGGTGAGGAAAAGAACAGATGATAAATAAGGGAAGTATCACCTATCTAATGGCAATGATGACGGCTCTCGTGGTTGTTACGTCACCCTCCCGGCTAGCTTTCGCTGACGATTTCGACCTACTTAGCATCGGTGTCAGGGCAGTGGTTGGGGAGAAGCGCACACTGGGCAAGGTGGCGCCGGAGTCTTTTCACGAGTATGACTTGATGGCAACTTTGCAGTTGCCTCTGGAAGAGTTTATTCCTCCAAATCTGGGGCTGGAGATGAGGCTGCTGGTCAGTGTGGGGGCTATTCAGGGAGCAGGCAAAACGGCAGGGGTAGTTTCAGTGATCCCTGTGCTGGCAATCGCCACGCAGGATGGTCGGTTTGTTGTCGACGCGGGCCTTGGAGCGGGACTTATTACCGAACGTTACTTTGGTCGTCAGGACTTTGGCGGACTTCTTCAATTTGCACTGACTGCTGGTTGCAGTGCTCCTCTGTACGGAAGCTTCGCAGCAGGATACAGATTTCTGCACTACTCCGATGCAGGCCTTCATGGCCCCGACACTGTTGGCACTGATTTCCATACAGTTGAGTTGATTTATCGATTCTAAATGTCCGCTCCTTTCCGCAGTCGGGTTGATTGAGCTAACTCGCTGCACGCATAAGTCAGATAGAGTGGAGAGCCAGGCTTTTGGCCGGAAGCAGCCATTCGAGCATTATTGTTAATAGTTAGGTTTTCTTTTTGAAGTATTTGAACAGATCGATGATATCAAACACCAAAGAGATGGTGATGATCACAGATAGTACGATTAAGTACTGTTGGAAAGGCTGTTCAGCAGTGGGGAACTCAATCCCGATATAAATCAGCAGAGGAATCCACAGGATATGACCAAGGCCGAGGATTTTCTCAAAACCGAAGTGGGAATAGAGCAGCATCATGATCATGGCCGATGCCATGAATGTGATGAAGATGATGAGTGCTAATGTTTCCGGCCAGTAGAGCACGCTGGCGATATTTACGATCATCAGAACCATGACCCACAGTGGTATCCATATGGGCTGTTGCAATAGTTCTACAAAAAATCCTAGTGGGCTTCGCACGGTTTTTTGATCCTCACATTTAATAAATAACGATTTGTCTGAGATATCGATCATGAATCGATAGAACTAATACGGCTTCGTTGATTGATGTGGTCTTGATATGTTCTGGATTATTACATGCTGTGTCAGATGTGGCCCTACATTGATGGTGATGCTGAGTTGATTAATCCCGATTTGGCCACGGGGATTTTGTTTTGTTATCGGCTGCTTTTTCTCTCAGCATTTCGAGATACAGCTCTTCCACTTTGTCGCGTGCCCAGGGGGTTTTGCGCAGAAATTTTAGGCTGGATTTCACCGATGGATCATTGTAGAAGCAGCGGACTTTTACAAGCGTGCTGAGCTCGCTCCAGCCAAAATATTCAACCAGGCTGGTGACCATCTTCTCCAGCGTAATGCCGTGAAGTGGATTGTTGATTTGCGTTTGTTTTTCAGACATGGATCGAATCTATGTAATGCATCGCTAATAGTAAAAGGGGAGAATGAAAACAGCGTTCTGCACTGTTCATTTTATAATTCGATGGCATTCAAATCGCTCAAGGCTGCCTCAAAATCATACGCTGATAGATGTTGATGGAGTAAAATGATGTGTTGATTGCCATTATCCGCCAGCGCTGTGCTGAGATCATCAAGCAGATCGACTGCATCCCCATCAGAATCTTCTAATAATATACGCATCTGATTGATAATACTTTTGGCTGCATCACGATCCACTTTTCGATCACTCACTTGGGGTGCACTGGCGGAATCGCATAGGTTACTTAAGCTGTCGGTAACCAGAGTAAGTTGCTGAACAGCTGTTTGCCATACGTTGTCATCAATGGTTTTGCGTGTTGATAACGCAGATTCCAGTGTGTTGATCTGTTGCATCAGTACTTTTGCACCGATATTGCCTGCAAGGCCTTTCACGATATGTGCTATCGATTCAGCTGATTCATAATTATCAGCAGCTACAGCGGTTTGCATGCGTTGTATGCAATCAGCTTGAGAATCACGGAATCGGCACAAAATTTGACGATAGAGCTCTCTATCATCTGCCAGTCTGTGCAGACCATCATTCACATCAATGCCCTGCAATGCTGAAAAATTGATCTCATCGTGCTGCTCGTTGTTGGCAGTAGCTGCTTCTGTTGTATCTGAGTCTGATGATATGATCCATTTCGCCAGCGCATTATACAAAACCCCGGGATCAATGGGTTTAGAGATATGATCATTCATGCCTGCATCAATACATGCCTGTCGATCTGCTGGCATCGCATTGGCGGTCATGGCGATGATCGGTAGTGCATTGAAACTGCCGTCGGCACGAATTAATCGCGTGGCAGCTAAACCGTCCATAACCGGCATCTGCATATCCATCAACACTGCATCGAAGGTTTTGGCTTTGATTGCGCCCACAGCTTGTTTGCCATTATTGACGATGTGTAGCTCTACACCTGCTTTCGCTAACAGGCCTTCTGCAACCTGTTGATTGATCTCGTTGTCTTCTGCCAATAACACAACAGCACCTTGCAGTGACTGCATGCTGTTTGATGGTGCTCTGTTGCTAGCGTTTAGCAATGGTCTTGCATTGGCATCACCGAGACCGAAGTGAATATCAAACTGGAAACTACTGCCCTGGTTCGGGATACTTTCAACACTGATATCTCCCTGCATCATGTTTACCATCTGTTTACAGATAGCCAGTCCCAAGCCGGTGCCACCATAATTGCGGGTGGTAGAAGCATCGGCCTGCGTGAACGCTTCAAACAGGTGTGACATCTGCTCTTCTGACATACCAATGCCGGAATCTGAGACGTTAAAACGCAGGTCGATATTGGCATCCGACTGTTCAATGATCTCTATTTTAACTTGCACATAACCGGTTTGGGTGAACTTCACCGCATTGCTGACCAGATTGAGTAACACCTGCCCTAATCTCAAGGAATCACCATGCAACATGGGAATATCAGCGGGAAATTCCACGATGAATTCGAGGCCTTTCTGGCGCGCCTGTACAGCGCTTACACTATCGACATGATCGAGTGTCTCTTGCAGATAAAAGTCAGCAGCGTCCAATACCATTTTTCCAGCTTCGACTTTTGAGAAATCGAGAATATCGTTGATGATTTTCAAAAGGTTTTCTGAAGCGGTAAGTATTTTATCCAGGTATTGGCGTTGTGAACCTTCCTCGGCCATATCTCTGGCCAGATGGGTCATGCCGATCACTGCATTCATAGGGGTGCGAATTTCATGTGACATATTGGCCAAAAAATCACTCTTGGTACGTGTGGCAGCCAAGGCTTTATCGCGTGCTTCAGCCAGTTCACGGGTACGTTTTTCTACCTGATCTTCCAGTGTGTGGCTATGCTCTTCCAGCTGTGCATACGATTGTTTGAGTGACTCGGCCATCTCTTCAAGCGATGCAACCAGCAGTCCTATTTCATCATCGTTGCGTGTGCTGATATGGGCAGTAGCAGAAAAGTTACCATTGGCCAGTTCATGGGAAAAATGGACCAGCTTTTCAAGCGGATCAGTCCAGCGGCGGGCAAAATAATATACCCCCAAGGCTCCCAAAATAAGGAAGACTAACGATGTCACTGATGCTCTGACTAACGCTTCTCTGATGGCACCATGAATGCGTAGTTGAGATGAGGTTAAATTGGCATTTAATTCATCGACGGAGAAACCCAGACGTACAACTCCCCATTGTTCCTGACGCACCATAATCGGCACAACACTTTCCATAAAAGCATGCTTACCGACTGTGAAATCATGATGCATGGTCTCTTTTTGCATGGCAGCAAAGGCTGAGATATCACCGGAGAGGATGTGTTTGCGAATCTCTGCATCAACCATGTCACTGCCAACGGCCGACTTGTTCTTTTTACCCTCTACCAGAATTACATATGTTAAATCATCAATATCCTTGATGACATTGTTGATGTATTTATCGGCAAGACGAATGCGGTATGTAGAAATAAGCCTTTCGATTTGAAGCGAAATTTGTTTGCTGGCTTTGCTGGCTTTGCGATGCATTTGCCCTTCCAGAAAAGAGCTGTGAGAAGCCAGAGCGGTATTGAGGCTGTCTTTTTGCGCGGAGATTTGCAGCACAGTCAACATCACAACCATGGTCACAATCATACCGACCATAGCAACCAGCATGCGCCAGCGCATACCACGCTGTATATTTATCTCGGATACAACTTCTTTATCATGCATATCGAACTCACGATTCCTTTTTTTACTTTGATCCCATTGATGCTGGATCTTAAAGCTTTAGCAAAAAACATCATAGGCTGAATCTGTTTTCGGCGCTATGCTTGGCCTATGACTAATTCTGTAGATCTTTCTGTTTCTTTTGCAGGCCTCAAGCTGCAAACCCCTCTTGTGCTGCTGTCCGGCTGTGTCGGTTTTGGTGAGGAGTACACCCATATTGAAGGCTGGGATAATCGCGATATTGGCGCGGTGATTCTCAAAGGTACGACTCTGGAATCACGCATGGGCAATGCGCCACGTCGATTGTATGAAACACCTTCGGGCATGCTTAATGCGATTGGATTACAGAATCCCGGTGCGCGTTATGTGATCGATAACATCCTGCCCAACCTGCCACATGATGAGACGCAGTTCTGGGCCAACGCCAATGGCACCAGCCCTGAAGAGTATGCTGAGATGGCACGCATCTTTGATGATTCACCAGTCACGGCTATTGAGATCAATATCTCTTGCCCGAACGTGAAAGAGGGGGGCGTACACTTTGGTAATAATCCGGCCATGGCAGCACGCGTGGTTGAAGCGATGCGGCCGATGACGAAAAAACCGCTGATTACCAAGCTCTCACCGAACAATGCGGATATTGCTGAAACCGCGCGGGCAGTGATTGAGGCGGGCAGTGATGGCCTGTCGGTGATTAATACCCTGGTTGGCATGGCGGTGGATATTCATAGCCGCAAACCGATCATTGATAATGTCTCGGGAGGATTATCCGGTCCTGCTATTAAGCCGGTAGCGCTTTGGAAAATTCATCAGACACGCGCAGTCGCTGCTAAACATGGTATTCCGATTCTGGGGCAGGGTGGTATTTCAAATGCCAAAGATGCTGTGGAATTTGCCATAGTTGGTGCTGATGCAATTGGTGTCGGTACAGGCCTGTTTTATGATCCGTTGATGTGCAAAAAACTGCTGGATGGTATGTCGGGTTATCTTGAGCAGAATGATATGGATGCATATGCTGATCTCGTAGGATCACTTGTTACGAAACCTGCTTAAACTTTTTTGCTTCTGCCTGCTCTGTTTCAATGCAGCGCATGTGCAGGCAGGTACGCTCTCTGTTGTCGGTCAATCGCGCTGGGTGCAGGTCGCACACGTATTTGATGGTGACACATTCCGCAGCCGCAGCGGTGAAAAAATACGTCTGCTGGGTATCAATGCGCCTGAAATTGCCCATGCTAATCAGCCTGCACAAGCATATGGAGAAAAGGCTAAACGGCGTTTAAGGGCATTGATTTTAAATCAGTCGGTGCAGCTGCGTCTGGACAGGGATAAACGCGATAAATATGGTCGTGTATTAGCGCAGGTCTATCTGCGTGATGGTCGCTGGGTGAATAAGATCATGCTTCGGGAAGGTTTGGCACATGTGTACACTTTCGCACCGAATTTTTATTGGGCTGATGCCCTGTTAAAAGCGGAACGGATGGCCCGCAGTGATATGCGCGGTATGTGGAAATCAGAGCGATGGCGAATTCTGGATGCCAGCGATATTAATAATAAGCATATTGGTCAGTTTCATCTGCTTCGCGGTTACGTTAACGGGGTGCGACCATGGCGTTTAAGGCTGGGTAAATTAACGATCACTGTACCACGTGATTCACGCCAATGGTTTGTGCGTGCTGATCTGCCGAAAAAAGGTCAAAAAGTTATAGTCGGTGGTGTGATTAGGGTCTCATCGACAGGTAATATGTTTTTAAGCTTGCACTCTCCTTATGACTTGCGATGATTGTATGATGATCTCTTTACGCATTTTTCTTGTTTTATCTCTATTCGTGATTTCGCTTTCCGGCTGTGCCACGAACCCTGCGACTAAAAGCCAGGATTTTGTGATGATGAGCGAGCAACAGGAATTGGATCTGGGGCAAAAAGCAGCTGCGGAAGTGAATAAGAGTTTGGTGCTACTGGATGCAAAAGACCCGCTGGTGCGTTATGTCGATCGTATCGGTCAGAAGATGGCCAGCGTTGCTGACAGGCCTGGCCTGTTTTATCGCTTTCATGTGGTCGATGACGATACCATCAATGCCTTTGCTCTGCCCGGTGGTTACATCTATATGCATCGTGGTTTGATCAACCATATGAACAGCGAAGCTGAACTGGCTGCGGTACTTGGCCATGAGATAGGGCATGTCACGGCGCGCCATTCTGTGAAACAATATTCAAAGGCGCAGGCTTATCAGGTAGGAACAATGATTGCCTCAATTCTCGTACCTGTTCCGCAAGCTGCAGGTCTACTTTCTGATATGTTGGCTACCGTTGTGATTAAAGGGTATGGCAGAGATGCCGAGCTGCAATCGGATGAGTTGTCGGTGAAATACCTCACCCGAGCAGGTTATGATCCTGATGCCACAGTCGGTATTCTTAAAACACTGAAACGATTGCGAGATCTGGATAACAAAGAGAAAAAAGATGCCGGTGACAAGGTGCAGGAATATCACGGGGCTTTTGCCAGTCATCCTAAAACGGAACAGCGCATTATAGAAGCTGTTGCACAAGCCAAGTCCACCCATTCAGAGTTTTCCATGGCTAACCGAAATGCTATGCTGGCAGCTGTTGACGGTTATCCATATGGCGATAGTCCTGAGCAGGGAGCTGTAGTTGGTAGGCGATTCTTGCATCCGGATCTTGGTATTAAGCTTGAGTTCCCGGAACAGTGGGTGATCACCAATACGCCAGCCTCTTTGAATGCACGCCTGCGTCAAAAAAAGGTGTTCTTTCAGTTGCAGCTCAAAGAGATGCAGAAGCGCCAGACGCCAGCTGAACTGTTGCGTAGTGCTTTTCCACAACGGCATACCAAAGTCATTCGAACAGGAGAGCAGGCAGGCATGCGATTTGTGCATGCAGAAATAAAGATATCTGCTCCGCATGTCAGTGAAGCCAAAATTGATGCGCGAATTTTCATGCGGGGGCGTCAGGCTTTTATCATGTTGATGTGGAGTCCTCGTAGTGAATTTATCAATCACATGGCTGCCTTTTCCAATATCGCTCGTAGCTTTTCCGATTATGCAGATGAGAGTGAAGGTGATATTCCACGCATCACCTTGCACCGATGGAAGCGTGGAGATAGCTGGAATAAACTCGCGGTCATGCACAATCAAATACTTGGTCGTTTTACAGCAGATAAGCTAGCCGCATTGAATGGTATGGATGTAGATGAACAACCGCGCGTTGGAGAGATTATTAAAACAGTGCGCTGAATAACAGTATTTTCGGCCTGTTTCTTGCTGGATTATGCTTTTAAGTATGTAGACTATAACTGTTGGGAGGGTCTCCATGGCCAACATCTTAGTGATGGGTGATTTGTTCATCAACGGGCTGAAGCAGTGCTCATTGCTCGGGTCCAATTTGTTATCGATGATTTGTCGCTTGAAGGTAATGTGATGTTGTTTTCTGAGCTTAAAGCATATCATGCTTTGATTGGTGCTAGTGATGAGAGAGTTATGGCGTGATGAAAAAGGGTCAAACAGGAATGTATGAGAGCAGAGCTGATCAATTCCCGCTTCTTGATCAAATCGCAAGTGGGATTCTGGCTATTGATCGTGATGCCACGATTGTGCTCTGGAATCATAATATGGAGCAATGGAGTAATCGGTTCAGGCAGCAAGTGCTTGGAAAGAGTCTGTTTGAACTGTTTCCGAGTACTGCTGAAGATATTTTTAAAATAGGTATTGATCAAGTGCTTGCAGGAGGTGTGCCGGTCATTTTTTCAGCTCAACTTCACCATCATCTGATTCCCTGCCCGTTAGCGAATGGTGAGTTCAGGGCGCAACAGGTTACCGTCACTTGGCTTGAAGATCATCAAGTTGCGCTGTTCAGTGTTGTGGATCAAACCGAACAGATACGATTGATTAATCAATATAAAACATCTGCGCAGTTGCTGAAGTCGGAGCTTGATCAACGGCTTAAACTCGAAAAGAAAAATATGCAGTTGGCTGCTGCCATTGATCAGGCTGGAGAAGCAGTGGTCATTACTGATGTTGATGGTCGTATTGAATATGCGAATCAAAGCTTTGTGGATCAAACGGGCTGGCAGAGTGATGAAACAGATTCGGTAGATTATTTCGATGTTTTGATAGACAAAAGTGATGATAATTTTAGTGAGCAATTGAAACTTAGTATTGAGGCCGAAGAAGCATGGGTAGGCAGGCAACAGGTTGTGCGAAAGAGTGGTAGTAGTTTTACTGCTTCGATCAGTATTGCCCCAATTACTAATGAAGAGGGTGATTTAACGCACCACATCATTATTCAGGAAGATATTAGCCAGCAAATAGATCTGGAAGAGAAAATGCGACACACCCAAAAACAGGAAGCGTTAATTACCCTGATTGGTGGTATTGCGCATGATTTTAATAATTTGTTAGCTGGTCTGATTGGGCAGGTTTACCTGGCTTCGCGGGAAGTTGTAGGTATGCCAAAAACAGCTGAACGCATGAAAAAGATTCAGACTTCTGCACAGGATGCATCTGAAATAGTCAAACAGCTGCTGACATTTGCCCGTCAGGGTGAGCATTTTGCGAAAGAGTTTTCGCTAACATCATTCATTAACGAATTTGTGAAGTTGGCTCAGCACAATGTGCCGGAAAATATCAAGTTTACATCGGACTTTGAACGCGGCGCGGTTAATTTTCGCGGTGATGCAAACCAGTTGCAGTTATCTTTACTCAATATTGTGCAAAATGCTGTAGAGGCATGTAAAGACGTTGAAAGTCCCCATATAGAAATCACCCTGACATCCTTTAATAGTAGTGAGCATGGGGATCTGTTGAAAAAGTATCCGGTACTCAGACATGGGCATTTTGCGCATGTGTTGATACGTGATAATGGCATAGGCATGCCCGCGAATATGCTTGAACGTATCTTTGATCCATTTTTTTCGACCAAACAACTGGGCAGTGGTTTAGGTTTGGCGATGGTGATGGGCTGTGTTCGACATCATCACGGTATTATTGATGTTGAAAGCAAACCGGATCATGGCAGTAGTTTTCATCTTTTTTTGCCAACACTTATGCCTAAAAAGCCTGCTTCAATAGAGGGGGATAAACAATTTGGCGATGGTGTTAATATCTTACTGGTTGATGATGATGAAAGAGTATTGGAATCCACCAAAGAGTTGCTCGAATGTATGGAACACCGTGTCACCATCGCTTACGACGGGCGTGAGGCCTGTGATCAGTTTAATAAACAGCCGGATGTATGGGATATTCTTATTACTGATATCGTTATGCCGCATATGGATGGGGTGGCTGCATCCAAAGAGATGCGATTGTTGCGACCTGATCTGCCGGTGATTTATGCGACCGGTTATGATCAGTCGTTGGTGACAGAAGAGACCCATAAGATGAAAAATACCATTTTGATCAGTAAACCGTTCAATCCGGATGATCTTGACCGGCTGATCAGTAGCCTTGTGAAATAAACTAAACCTTCACACTGCTCATCAATGCTGAAATCATCTGATCTTTATGCTCAGGGAAAAAGTGACCGGCTCCTTCGATACTGTGAAAATCAATGTTACTATGTCCTTTTACGTTCAGGCAGACCTGCTCAAAAGGTACGATTTCATCATCTGTTCCTGCTACGACTGTAACGGGGCGTTGCTCTCCAAGCATGAAGGCAAATGACCATAGATTCACTGCGGGAGCAACAGCAAACAGTCGCGATACCCTTTGGTCATTTCGGGCTGCCATAAGTCCTGCATAACTGCCAAATGAGAAACCAGCGATCCATAATGGTGCATTGGGGTGTTGTGTATGCATCCAATCGAGTGCAGCCGCAGCATCACCAGCTTCACCATCTCCTTCATCCCAGACACCTTCGGATTGCTCCACGCCGCGAAAATTAAACCTCAATACCGAACAGCCCGCATCTTCAAAGGCTCTGGCAATCCAGTAGACCACTTTATTGCGCATGGTGCCGCCAAATTGTGGATGGGGATGACATACAACAACGGCGGGTTTGTTCAACTCACCCTCTTGATAGAGCCCCTGCAGTGCACCAACAGGTCCTGTGATTTCAATTTTTTGATGGTGATGTTGTTTCATGAGAACAGTTCTTGATAGCGCTTGTCAGAGAAACCTACTTCGATGTGATCGCCACATACCAGAACGGGGCGTTTGATCATGGATGTATGTTCACACATCAATGCGGTGGCTTTGTCGTTATCAATATCGCTTTTTTGTTCTTCGGACAGTTTGCGCCAGGTCGTGCCACGTTTGTTTAAGATGACTTCCCAGCCGAACTGATCGATCCAAGACGCAAGTGTTTCAGCTTCAATGCCATCTTTTTTATAATTATGGAACTGATAGTCGATACCGTTCGCATCCATCCATTTACGTGCCTTCTTGATCGTATCGCAATTGGCGATGCCATACATGGTTGTCATTCATTCACCTCGTGATCTGTTAGTGCATATTGTGCAAATAGCTGTTGGCTGGATAGATCTCTGTCCAGATAGAGTGATAATAGCTCTAATGCTGCAGGTCTGCCCATATCACCATTCAATATGGTGTGAAATTCATCACCTGCCAACAGGTTTAAACGTGTTGTTAAAAATAGCCGATCTAGCACCTGTTCATTTACCAGTGTCCGATGCACTTCCGGGCCTGCAATCATATAAGCACTGCGATACCCTGCTTTGATGAGTTGTTGCTTGAGCTGTTTGCCTTCTACCTGTTTCCTGCCTGCGATGAGCACGGTGTGACCGGATGATTCCAGCTGATCTACTTTTTGGGCATCGGCTTTCTCGCTGGTGCAGATCAAGATGCGCCTATCTTTCAGCTGTGCCAGAGCCTGGGCGGGGATATTCAGTGAGTTGGAGATGATGACGACGTCGGGCTGTGGTTTTAGCCCCTGTTCTACGCGCCATTTGGTCAGGTCCGCATATTCCAGCGCTGTTCCAACGGGCAGTAAATCTTGTGCTTTGCCTTTTACCAATTGGCGAAAATAACGTGCGGAAGTGATCATGACATCGGCTTGCGCCGCAAGCTCCTGATACAGCCGCCAATCACGTCTGTTGGCAATGCTGGCAGGTACTATGAATTCACCAGATTCGGCATCGTGCAATGAAATACGTCCATCTACGCTGCTTATATAATTGGCATATATAAGCAGATCAGACTGTTCTGCTACTTGATGCAGATTCAGCTTTAAATACAGACCTTTTAGCGAGCATTGCTGCTGTGAATGTGGATGCAGTTGTGAAATATCCGTCATGGATGGAAAGCATATACACTCAGAAAAGAAATGTTAGCGAAGACTCAAACCATCTATCTCAGCGCGATATTTCCCCCGCGTGGTTGATAATCTCCACATTTCCATAAATTCAGATGCTTTCAGACTGACATTGTTTCAATGCTAGAAGAGAAGGAGATGATGATGAAAAAAATATTATTGAATGTGATAGTTATATCGTGTGCAGCGCTGCCATTGACTGCCAATGCCGGTCCGCAAGAGCGTGGTATGCTGACTGGTGCAGCGATCGGAGCGACAACCGGTGCAGTGATTGGGGCAGAGACAAATGAAACGGCAGAAGGGGCGATGATTGGCGCAATATTTGGTGCTGTTGCAGGGGCGTTGTTGTCTGATCTGCATGCCGTACCCAGTCGTGCGCAGAAACCACGTCGGGTTTATCAAACCAGGCATCAGTATAAAGATCAGTATCGCCACTCACCCCATAAGAGTCGCCAGGCTGTGAAACCTCAAAGGAAACATCAAAAGCGTATGCATCAACAGGCAGTTCGTGGCTACAAGCATCATGCAGATGTTCATTTCGGGCGCACCAAACAGCGAAACTCCAACTATCATGGTCTGAAAGTTCATCATTATCAGCGTCAGGTGGTCATTCCGACACACAAGCAGCAGAGGTCTTCACATGCTTATACGAACTATCGTTCTGACAGGGCTTCGAATCACTCAGGTGGAAAAATTAGACATTACGCTCGAGCCTATTGATGGTTTTAGGCAGGTATCTGAACCCGATAGAGATGACTAGATCGAGGTGGATACCTCGAGATAACCAGATTCAGATACCTGTTTGTTGGTTTACCAGTTCAGGCTTTTTGCAGCTTTAGAGATGCGATTGACTGCATCTTCGAGGGTATCCTGGCTAACAGCATAGGAGAAGCGCACATGGCCTGCGGAACCAAAGGCTGTGCCGGGCACAAGCGCTACACCGGTCTCATCCAATAGCCATTCACAAATGACGACATCATCGGTCAGTTCGATGCCGGACGGTGTGGTTCTTCCAATCCATGCTTCTACGGATGGGAATACATAAAAGGCACCATCCGGAGTGATAGCATTCATGCCGGGAATGGCGTTAATTGCAGCAACCAGCCATGTGCGACGCACTTCATAGGTAGCAACCATCTTTTCCAGTTCATCGGTTGGTCCGTTGAGCGCTGCCAGCGCTGCTTTTTGAGCAATCGCATTGGCGTTGGAAGTGCTCTGTCCCTGAATTTTGGTCATGGCTTTAATGATTAAGCTTGGTCCTGCACAAAAACCAATACGCCAGCCAGTCATGCAATAAGCCTTGGATACACCGCTAAGTGTAACTGTCTGATCTTTCAGATCAGGGTTCACCTGGGCAAAGGTGGCAAACTCTTTGCCATCAAAGAGGATCTTTTCATACATATCATCAGTGGCAACAATCAGTTCTGGATGTTTGCGTACCACATTTCCAATCGCCTTCAACTCTTCTGCAGAATATGCCATGCCGGTTGGATTGGATGGAGAGTTAAGGAAGAGGATCTTGCAACGATGGCATAATACTTCATCCAACTGCGCTGCCGTGATTTTGAATCCAGCCGCCGCCGTTGTAGGCACAATGACAGGCGTTCCTTCTGCCAGTTTGACCATGTCCGGATAAGAGACCCAGTAAGGGGCAGGGATGATGGCGCGCTCGCCCGGGTTCATCACTGCCATCAGCAGGTTGAATATGCACTGTTTGCCACCAGATGAGACAAGGATGTCATCCGGCGAATATTCAAGATCATTATCACGTTTGAACTTCTCGACTACTGCCTGACGCAGTTCAGGGATGCCCGCAACCGCGGTGTAGCGAGTGAAACCTGTATTGATTGCTTCGATACCAGCTTCTCGTGCTGCTTTCGGTGTTTCAAAATCAGGCTCTCCGACAGAGAGTGATATCACACTTTTTCCAGCTGCACGCATTTCTGCTGCTTTGGCAGTAATGGCCAAGGTGGCCGATGGTTTAATTTGTTGGACGCGAATAGAAAGTCTTTTCATGACATTATCCTGCCATCTCAAGCAAAATGCTCAAGTGGAATTTGTGATTAACTTTCGGAGTTAATATTTGCTGCCTGTGCCCATATGTTTTATTGGCTAAGATTTACTCTTGTTTCCAATCAATTTGAGGTAGCTGACTATCAATAATCCATCTGTTTTGGTCCGTTTTGTGTTGCATGCTCCCTGTTATATCTAAATCAGAGCTAATGCTGGCTTTGCCTCGGAATGATTGTTCATGGCGCAGCAAGGAGATACCGGAGATATCTGTTCTATTCTCAAACATGCGAAACCGGAATTCCAGTTTTTTAAAAGCATAAGATTGTAGCACGGGCGCTTCTTTAAAGCCTAGTCGTACAGATAGTGATTCTTCCTTTTTATGTTGTTTCCAATTGCCACTGTAGATCAATATATCGCCATTGCTGCGTCGCCATATGTTTTGCCAGTTGCTGGCAGCATCCATTGCAGTGATTTGGCCACTCAAGATAATATTGGTATGCAGTGATCCACTTATATCCGCTTGCATCCAGTCACTTAACCCCTGGATCTGTTTGAGTTGAATATTCTTGCCCCGTATATCTCCCTGAATATTCACTCCTTCGGCAACTGGTGAGAGCATGAGTTTTTTGCTTGTGAGTAAACCATCAGCAAACACGCTCTGTAGTTGTTTTAGTACCAGAGATCCTTGAGACAGCTCGTAATTACTGCGTATATTATGCCAGTGGTTATCCAGAAGGGTTAATTCAGTCTGATCTATCTTCCCTCGCAAAGAGATCTGCTGGATATTGTCGGTCAGTGTCGGGAGGCTGCTCCAGTCCAAAGTACTGTGAATGATATCTATGTCGCCACGCTGTTTATTTCTGTTGTAGGAGCCTTTTAAGGCTGCTTTTCCATATATGCCATCAATAAGCATTTGAGCAGAGCTGAATGTACCTTTGTTGATCGCTACATCGCCATTGGCATGCCAGCTTTCTGTGCCGATATTTTGTAGATGCCAGTTTCCACGCATGTTTGTGGTCCAATGCTGTTTTGCTTTCCAGCGGCTGCTCCAGCTGCCTTCAAGGTTGCCTGTAATATCCGCAAGATTGTCTGGAACTGAGATGGATTGTCTCTTCAGTGAATCAAAATCCAGCTGTAGTTTTTCAACAGTAAGCGTGTGCCGTTCCTTTTTTTGTGCCCAGCTCAGTTCGGTAACCTTGGAGCTATCCAGCTGGCAATTGTTCATCTTGATCGCATAAGTTTTGTTATCAGATGATTTGATCTCTGCCTGACACACGGCAACAACATTGGCTATTTTTTTCGCCCATGGTTTATAGTTGATCTGAGTTGGTGTTGCATCGATATTCACTTCCAGTGTTTTGCTGTTTGCATGTTGGTGCAGGTGTACAGAGCCCTGAATATTGCCACTGGCCTGTAACTCTGGTTTCAATCCCAATGATGATAACAGTAAGTTGGCCAATGGTTGCCATAACACGCTGTCGATATCATGGGTTTCCAATTCCATGTTTTTATCACCATTTTCTTTTTGGTCAGTTAATACATTGATCACACCATTCACTTCAGGTGAGCTGATAAGTGCCTTTGCATTCCATCTGCTTGTACTGCCGGAGAGTTCATTCACATCCAGCTGTAATGCAGGTAAAACGATGGTTTGATCACCATGCTGGAAGTTGGCTTCATTGAGCTCCAGGGCGGCATGGCCTTGCCATGTTTTCTCATCCCATTGTAGTGATGCCTTTAACTGGGTTGTAGCTGAAATCTTGCGGTGGAATGTGACACCCTTGGGGATAAATTGATGCCAGCGCTTAAGTTCAATGTTTTTGGCATCCAGTGTGGTGTTGCAACTGTTTTGCTCGCATGATCCTGCAATGGCGATCACCGCCTGCTCATCCAAGTGAATGAAACTATCTTTCCATTCCAGCTTCCCGTTGCTCAGGTGGCTAAGCTTTCCACGCAATTTTACGGCCAGTTCACTCTGCTCATTTTCGAGCATCATTTCTCCGAACAGCGCCCACACTTGATGCTTGCTGATATCCATGGTGACTGAACCAGAAAGATTGTTTCCTTCGCCTTCAATCCAGTGCATTAGCGAGGCCGGCGCAAATGCATGTAGTTTAGTTACCGGCATATTGGCTAGCTTTATTTTGCCAAATCCGCTCGCGATATTGCCTTGATGAAACAACATCCGACCATGTCCGCTGACTGCCTGTTTCTCATGCTGAGCATTGAATTCCCACAGTGTTTCATGCTCCGTGCCGATGCCTCTGAGTTCTAATTTGATGTTGTTAAGCAGAGCAGTGCCATCGGCTGCTTCAATACTGCTTCGAATGAGATGAATGCGTTCGACAGGTAGCTTTGAAATTGATGCCGCACTTAAAGCCAGTGAGTCGGATTTAAGTTTGAATACGGCATCGTGTATATCGAGTGTTTTAACCTCGATTTCCCCCAGTAGTAAGGGCAGTAGTCGAATGTTTATATTGATGTGTTTGGCTTGAAGCTGAAAGCCCGGGTGATCAAGCATGGCTTGATCCAGACGTAATCCAATGCCATGTAAAAATGTTAACGAGCTGTTTTCAGCCTGTATGTTTGAATCTGTATACTGTCCCATTTGCTCACTTAAACGGTTGTTAAGTGCGTCTGCATCCAGACGCACCCACAACAGAATAAGCAGGGACAACAGGACTGCGCTGACTCCAACAGCCGTGCGCAGCCTATGAGTCATGAATGCATCAGCCTTTGAGCAATTCTGATAGGCGCTGATTGACCATGGCCGGGTTAGCCTTGCCACGCGATGCTTTCATCACCTGACCGACAAAGAAGCCCATCAGTTTATCTTTACCGCCACGATAGCCTTCTACCTGAGTTGGGTTGGCTTGCATGACTTCGAGAATAATCGCATCAATGGCACCTGTATCACTGACCTGCTTCAGCCCTTTGGCTTCAATAATGGTGTCTGCATCATCATCTGATTCCATCATGTCATCGAGGATGTCTTTGGCGCTTTTCCCGTTAATGGTGTTATCACCAACGCGATCCAACAGGCTAGCCAGACGTTTGGCTGAAACGGGTGAATCGGACAAATCTTTTCCAGCTTCTCTAAGGCGCCCAAGTAGCTCATTGGCCATCCAGTTGGCGCAGCGTTTCGGATCTGCCGGATGTGCAGCTACCAGAGATTCGTACCAGACGGCTGTTTCACGCGTCTGACTTAATACATCCGCATCGTAGGAAGAGAGGCCATACTCGGTTTCAAAACGTTTTCGCAGCTGCCCTGGTAGTTCAGGCATGCCGGCTTTAATCGCATCTACTTCTTGCTGTGAAACACGCAAAGGTGGTAGATCCGGTTCCGGAAAGTAACGGTAATCATGCGCTTCTTCCTTGCTTCGCATGGAACGGGATTCAGATTTTACAGAGTCCCACAGGCGAGATTCCTGAACCACTTCGCCACCATCTTCAATGATTTCGATCTGACGAATCACTTCGAACTCAATCGCTTGTTTGATGAAGCGGAAGGAGTTCATGTTTTTCATCTCAGTACGGGTGCCAAAGGGGTCGCCCTTACGGCGTACGGATACATTGGCATCACAACGGAACTGACCTTTTTCCATATCTGCGCCAGAAACACCTAGAAAGCGAATCAACTGATGCAGCTGCTTCAAATAGGCGATGGCGTCATCAGAAGAACGCATGTCCGGTTCGGAAACGATCTCCATTAACGGTACACCAGAGCGGTTCAGATCGATATGTGAAACAGCATCGAGACCTTCATGCATCGATTTTCCGGCATCTTCTTCCATATGAATACGGGTGACGCCAAGGCGTTTCTCACCACCATCTTTGGTAGGGATGTCGATATAACCACCTTCAACAATCGGCACGGCAAACTGAGAGATCTGATAACCCTTGGGTAGATCAGGATAGAAATAGTTTTTGCGATCAAACTTGGATTCTAGGTTGATGTGGGCATTGATAGCCAGACCAGTCAGAATAGTTTTATCAACGGCAACGGTGTTGAGTACAGGCAGCTGGCCGGGCATACCAAGGCATACCGGGCATGTCTGCGTATTGGGCTCCGCTCCGAAAGCAGTGGAGCAGCCACAAAAGGCTTTGGTCTTTGTGTTGAGCTGGCAGTGAACTTCGAGTCCGATAACGGTTTCCCAACTCATGATTCACCTCCATTAACATTAAACGCAGCAGGATGCTGACTATTCCAGTCGGTTGCTTTTTCATACGCGGATGCAGCTGAAAGTACCGTATCTTCACGCCATGCGGGGCCAATCCATTGCAGGCCAACAGGCAGGTTCTGGGCAAAACCACAGGGTTGCGACAGGCCGGGCAGGCCAGCCAAATTCACTGCAATGGTGAAGATGTCTGAGAGATACATGGTCAATGGATCATCAGTCTTTTCGCCAAGTTTAAAGGCCGGGATAGGTGATGTGGGAGTAGCAATGATATCTACCTGTTCAAAGGCTTGTGTGAAATCTTGTTGAATCAGGGTACGTACCTTTTGGGCTTTGAGGTAATAGGCATCGTAATAACCGGATGAGAGTGTGAACGCGCCAGTCAAAATACGACGTTTCACTTCTGAACCAAAACCTTCATCACGCGAGCGCGTATACATATCCAGCAGGTCTTCCGGATTATCGCAGCGATGGCCGAAACGTACACTGTCATAACGCGATAGGTTGGCAGAGGCTTCAGATGGTGCGATAACATAATAGGCTGCTACTGCCTTTTCAGTATGGGGCAGACTGATATCGATGATTTCAGCGCCCAGTTCTTCACACTTTTTCAGTGCATCTTCAACTGTCTGGCGTACTTCTGCATCCATTCCATCGACAAAATATTCTTTTGGTTTACCGATTTTCAATCCTTTCATATCCTGAGCTTCGCATGCTGCGAGCCAGTCAATAACAGGTGCATCGGAAACAGATGTAGCATCACCTGAGTCGTGCCCTGAAATAGCAGCGGTAATCATGGCGGCATCTTTAACATTGCGCGTCATAGGGCCTGCTTGATCCAGTGAAGAGGCAAACGCGATGATGCCGCGACGTGATACACGACCATAGGTTGGTTTAAGCCCGGTAATGCCGGTGAGTGCTGCAGGTTGGCGGATGGATCCACCGGTGTCGGTGCCAAGGGCTGCAGGGGTAAGTGCTGCTGCTACTGCTGATGCAGAGCCTCCGGATGAACCGCCAGGAATGCGGTCTGTGTCCCATGGGTTACGGCATGGGCCAAAAGCAGATGTTTCGGTGGATGACCCCATGGCGAATTCATCCATGTTGGTTTTACCCACCAGTACGGCACCGGCTTCTTTTAACTTGGTGATGATATGGGCGTCATAGGGGGCTTCAAAACCTTCGAGTATATTTGAGCAGCAGCGCGTAGGTCCGTCCTGAGTGCAGAAAATATCTTTTACTGCGATCGGTAGACCTTCCAAGGGACGTGCGCCATGTTCCTGGCGATGAGCATCAGAGGCGGTTGCCTGAGCCAGCACATGTGCTGCATCAAGGTGAACAAATGCATTAAGCTCATCATTAAATGCTGCGATACGATCAAGATAGAGCTGAGCGATTTCAACAGCAGTGGTTTCGCCGCTTTTTAAACGGCTTTGAATGTCAGATAAAGAAGAGAATGGCATATTATTCGATCACCTTCGGCACAACGTAGAGGCCAGATTCAATTTTAGGGGATGGAGCTTGCAGCTCATCACGACGGTTGCCGTTGGTTACTATATTCGCACGCAATGGCATAGCCGCATCATGCGGGTGGGCTGTGGGTTCAATGCCACCTGTATCCACGCTGCTCAGTTGTTCAACGTAACCAATAATATTGGCCAGCTGGGGGCCGAGTTCAGCCGCCTCGTCATCAGTCAGGCGAATGCGGGATAACATCGCCACTTTTTTTACATCAATATCCATAGGGTTGCCTCATCATAAAATCGGAGCTCAGCATAGCCAGAAAAGAGCAGCGACTCCACCCATACTATATAATCCTCTAGAGTTCTCGGAAGTGAAAAAATCCACATACAGTCATGTGTTGTTTCTGTATCATGGGCGCATGAGGAATAACCATGCATCTTTCAACTGAACAGAAATCGCAACGTAGCCCTGTTTTGGTCGGCCTGATGGGGTCGGGAAAAAGCAGTATCGGGCGACGTTTGGCGAAATACCTCAAAATACCGTTGCTGGATTTGGACGACTATATTGTTGAAAAAGACGGTCGATCCATCCCTGAAATTTTTGAGCAGGATGGTGAAGCTTTTTTTCGTCAGTTAGAAACAGCGTGTTTGCGCGAGGTGCTCGGTAAAGATGCTGTGATTGCTACAGGCGGCGGTGTGGTGCTATCTGAAGAGAACAGGCAGCTTTTAAAAGCGCATCCACCAGTAGTCTGGTTAAAAGCCAGCCCTGATTTTTTAGCTGGACGTATTCATGGTGATCGTAATCGGCCATTGATTGCCGGTGGTGAGGCATTAGCTGATACCTTGAAAAAAATAGAAGATCTGGCGGATGCCCGATATCCATTATATCAACAGTGTGCTGATTATACCCTGCCACGCGGTGATATGAAAAAACCGGAAGCCTTGAACGCAATTATTGTTTTTCTCACGCATTGGAAAGAACAGCAATAACGCATTACCCTCTACTGACTGACATCAGTTTGTAGTTTGCACATTTCCTCTTCTTTTACTGTCCATACCATCTATGCTGTTCTATCCTGATGGGGGAAGTCAGCTCTGTTTTTAGGGAGAGGGGGCTTTCTGAGTGATCTGTTTATCACTTTCTATTGCGAACAAATGGCCAGCGAGTAGATTGCCGCTCCCTTTAATTATCTTCTGGAGTGAGCTCATGGCTTCTATTAAACAAGCGCTAATCAGCGTGTCAGACAAAACCAACGTGGAAAGCTTTGCAAAAGCATTGACTGAACGTGGTGTGAAAATCCTATCAACCGGTGGTACTGCCAAGTTATTGCGTGCTGCAGGTATTGAATGCCGTGATGTGTCTGATTACACCGGATTCCCTGAAATGATGGATGGGCGTGTTAAAACGCTGAATCCTAAAGTGCATGGCGGTATTCTGGCTCGTCGTGATAATGATGGTGATCTGGCTTCTATGGAAGAACACGGCATTGAGCAGATCGACCTGGTTTGTGTCAATCTGTATCCATTCCGTGAAGCTGTGGCAAAAGATGGCAGCACCATTGATGATGCGATTGAAAATATCGATATCGGCGGCCCTTGTATGGTGCGTGCCTCTGCGAAGAATCATAAGTTTGTAACAATCGTTGTTGATCCATCTGATTATGAAGTGGTAATCCAAGCGATGGACGGTGATGCTTTAAGTGAAGGAGTGCGTCGTGCACTGGCGACGAAAGCTTTTGCTCATACGGCAGCTTATGATGGCGCTATTGCCAATCACTTTTCAGCTCTGAACCCAGATGGTTCCAAGCGTAACTTCCCTGATATTTTCACGCGTCAGTTTATCAAGACACCCGACACATTGCGTTATGGTGAAAATCCACATCAGGATGGTGCTTTTTACGCGGATATTGAGGATGAAGGCCTCTCCCTGGCTGATTGTGATGTATTGCAGGGTAAGGCGATGTCTTATAATAATATCGCTGATGCCGATGCTGCTTTTGCACTGGTTCGCGATTTGAACGAAGAAGCCGTGGTTATTGTTAAACACGCCAATCCATGTGGCGTGGCGATGGGTTACGGCACACAGGCTGAGATTTATGAACGTGCACGTGCAGCCGACTCTGTATCTGCATTCGGTGGTATCGCAGCATTTAATCGTGAGCTGACTGTTGAATCGGCCAAATTGATCGCTCAAACATTTATGGAAGTTGTGATTGCGCCCGGTTTTTCAGATGAAGCACGTGAAGTACTGAAAGAGCGTAAGAACCTGCGTTTGCTGTTTGCTCCATCTATTGATGCGGTTGCAGGCGGTTTGGAATTTAAACGTGTGAGCGGTGGCCTGCTGGTGCAGGGGCGTGATGCACATATTCTTGAACGTGATGCATGCAAGGTTGTGACTGAACGTGCGCCAACAGAAGCTGAGTGGAATGATATGTTGTTCGCCTGGTCTGTTGCCAAGCATGTGAAATCCAATGCTATCGTATTTGCCAAACAGGGTGTGACACTTGGGGTTGGAGCAGGGCAGATGAATCGTGTGAACTCCACCCGTATCGCAGCCCATCATGGTGGTGAATCCCTTCAGGGTTCAGCCGTAGCATCAGATGCCTTTTTCCCATTCCGCGATGGTGTGGATGCGCTGGCGGATGCCGGGGCAAAAGCAGTGATTCAGCCGGGTGGTTCGATTCGTGATGATGAAGTAATTGCTGCAGCCAATGAACACGGTTTGGCTATGATCTTTACTGGCATTCGCCACTTTAAGCATTAAGGGGAAATCATGGGACAAGCGATGAAAGTTTTAGTTGTTGGTGGCGGTGGTCGTGAACACGCCCTGTGTTGGAAATTAAACCGTTCGGATTCAGTCGGCGAAGTTGTGTGTGCGCCGGGTAATCCTGGTATTGCACGTGAAGCACGTTGTGTTGATGTTGCAGCAGACGATGTTGAAGGATTGATGGTCTTGGCTGCATCTGAAAAGCCGGATCTTGTGGTTGTAGGGCCAGAAGTGCCGTTGGTTGCCGGCTTGGGTAATCAGCTGCGCGAAGCAG
>JAJFLF010000176.1 GCA_021772845.1 Mariprofundus sp. | reverse complement strand
TCAGCACTATGAGAGCAGGTATTTTATTATTGGCCGCAGGCAGCGGCAGTCGTTTTGGCGGCGATATCCCTAAACAATATGTGGAAGTTGCAGGACAGGCGATTGTCTTGCATACCTTGGCATCCCTGGCAGCTGAATCGCGCATTGCCGTGCTTCAGCCGGTACTTGCTGCCGGCGATGACCATTTTGCGGCGCTGGTGGCTGATCAGGATTATCCGTTTGAAATTTTACCGGCAGTGACGGGAGGAGCCGAGCGCTCTATTTCGATGCAGCGCGGTTTGCATGCTCTACCAGATGATGTGGGCTTGGTGGCTGTGCATGATGCAGCTAGACCTTTGCCATCCAAGGCTCTGTTGGCTGATGTGCTTGACGTGGCTGAACGATATGGTGCAGCAGTGCCCGGTGTTGCTGTGGTGGATACCATCAAGCGCATTGATGCGGATGGCAAAGTGTTGCAGACCTTGCAGCGCAGTGCGTTGCGGGCGGTACAGACACCGCAAGTGGCCAGGCGAGTTTGGTTTGAACAGGCTTTGCAGAAAGAAGCTGATTCTCTGCATCTGCATACCGATGATGCTTCACTGCTAGAAGCCGCGGGTTTTGAGGTGCATATCAGCCGGGGTGATGGCAGAAATCGCAAGATTACGACCATGGAAGACCTGGCCTGGCTGGAATCAGAATTGCGTGGTGGCGGAGAGGTGAAATCATGACATTGAACATTCGCGTAGGACATGGTTATGACGTGCATGCTTTTGCTGATAACAGAGATTTGATGCTGGGTGGTGTAAAAGTGCCATATGAGCGTGGTCTGGCAGGCCATTCGGATGCGGATGTCTTGATTCATGCGCTTTGCGATGCACTGCTGGGTTCGGTGGCATTGAATGATATTGGTTATCACTTTCCTGATAGTGATCCGCAATATAAAAACAGGGATAGTACGCTTTTTTTGGAACATACGATTGCACTGCTTAAGGAGAAAGGTTGGTCTGTGGGTAATGTGGATTGCACGATCATGGCACAGGAACCCAAAATAGGCCCTTATGTGGCCGCCATGAAACAGCGTCTGGCAACATTGTTACTGGTGGATGAGGACGATGTGAATATCAAGGCCACGACTACAGAGCGTTTGGGTTTTGTGGGGCGGGTAGAAGGGATTGCCGCAGAGGCAGTCGTTTTGGTGGTCCGTAGCTAGCCCTGATTATTCATGAATCGTTGTCATGATTGAGCCGAAGGTTTCTCTGACATCTTTATTATCTTGATTTGATACTCAGGCTAAAATCACCAACACCTTGCGGCAGTTTATCAATCAGAAAGACAAAGTGACGTTTTCCCAGTGGCGGAATCTCTTTGTTGTCGATATTCGGTGTTTGATAGGGCGATTGCATCATGACCTGCGCGGACGGGGGATATGTGAAGCCCAGTAGTAGAGAGCTCACGACTTGATCCGGCCCCGTGTTTGAGAAAAAAGTGAGCTCAATATTGGGTGCTAGTATATCACTCGATAACAGGTTTTGTATTTCGCCATTGATTAACAATACTTTGCTGCCATCTGTGCGTGTGATCCAACTTGGTCGGACGCTACCGGAAAGAATCTGCCAATCTTTATCGCGCTGTTGAAGATCGATGCCGAGATTGATGGCCGTACTGCGAAACCAGCGGTTATCCATCCATGCATCATATTGCAGCCAGAACCCTGCCGCAGCGATAAAAGTCAGCATGATCATCAGCCAGGGCAGTAAGCGCACGGTCTGTCGTTCTGGTGTCTGGTATCGCATTTCAGCTATTGAAACATGTGGTTTTGCCGAATCAGGGTTGTCACAAGGCGCGCTGTCGACGTTCATGTTATTCACAGTATCGCCGCAATCGTAGTGCGCGTAGTTGCATGGCGTGTATGTGTCGGCAGATGAGGAGGGGTGAGATGCATGCGGGCTATGTTGAGTATTTCTCATGCATTTGTCAGTAGCGCGGCGGTGATAGAGAGATGTGACGTTCATCTAATGACAGCGAGCCCTCTCACAGCTACCGTTTGCATCTATGTCAGTTGACCAAGCCCAAATTCAGATGCAGCGCCTGATGCTCCGTTACCCTTCCGGTAAAACGGCGCTCTCTGGTGTGACCCTGAATATTAATCAGGGTGAATTTGTTTATCTGGTTGGTGAGAGTGGGGCTGGAAAATCTTCATTGTTGAAGATGTTTTATGGTGGTATTCGTCCAAGTTCGGGCACTTTGATGGTGCAGGGCACGGATATGCGTCAGGCCGGTGATCCCAAGGTTCGTGAGTTGAGGCGTCATACCGGCATTATTTTTCAGGATCATCGCTTACTGTTTTCGCGTACTGTGTTTGAAAATGTAGCTTTGCCACTGCGTGTGCAGGGCTGGAAAACCGAGCGCTTGATTCCACGTGTGCGTAAAGTCTTGAGTTATGTGGGGCTGGGTGATCGTTTATGGTCATATCCTGAAGCTCTCTCGGGCGGTGAGCAGCAACGCGTAGCGATTGCCCGTGCGATGACGGCAAAACCTGCAGTTATTCTGGCTGATGAGCCAACAGGAAACCTCGATGTGGATACAGCGCGCAGGGTTCTGGATTATTTGATGGATCTAAACCGTCAAGGGGCGACCATCATTATGGCAACACATGATCTGCATCTGCTGGAATCGCATCCCGGCCGTGTCATACAACTGCATGCAGGCTCGTTGGCCAGAGGTGGTTCATGAAACAACCTTCCGGTGTTATTCCAGATAAAGTAAACCTCAGGTTGCCCGGTGGTTTTAACTTGCCCCCCTTTGGCATTCAACAAGTGCTGGCCTTGATGATCGTTTGCATCGCTTTGTGGGCAGTGGGTGTGATTTGGCTGGCGATGCAGGGTGCATCACAGTGGGTAGGTAGTTGGCAGGATGAAATACGTATCCATGTCTATCTTCATAGTACCGATGCCAAGAAAGCCAATAACCTTCAGCAAAAATTAGAGGCTGTTTCTGATGTGGGTTCGGTGCGTCAGGTCTCCGCACAAGAGGCTGCGGTCTGGATGCAAAGTTGGTTGAGTGATGCGCGCATGAATCAACAGGAGCTGGCCAAACATTTGCCGGTAAGTTTTGAGATATCACTGACGGATGGGCAATCAGAATTTATATTCTCTGATATTCGTGAGGCGGCCACGCAATTTGGTGCGATTGTGAACGAGGATGAAGTTGACTTGGCACAGGCCCATCACTGGATGTCGCAAGCAGGCTTTCTGGCGGGATTTGCATCACTGATTCTGGCTTTGGCGATGGCGCTTATTATTTCCAATACGCTGCGCATGACCTTGTTGGCCCGATCTGATGAAATTCACCTGATGCGTTTGATGGGAGCGCAGGAGTGGTTTGTGCGTATGCCATTTATTCTTGAAGGTATGGTGCTGGGCGCTGGTGCAGGAGTAGCTGCCTGGTTCCTGTTGTGGCCAGTAGTAATTGGAACAGGGGACTGGTTGTCTACCATGCAGGTTGATCTGAGTAGCTGGGGCCTATTGTTGCCGCTGTTATTTGGTGGTTCTCTTGTCGGTACAGTGGGAGCGTTGATCGCAACTGCCAAAGTTTCATCGGGAGAAATACCAAGTAATTGACGAGCCATTATAATCGCATTAATGTGCGCGCCTCGGAAGAGATGGGGGATCGTCTAATGGTAGGACAGCGGTCTCTGACACCGTCAATCGTGGTTCGAATCCACGTCCCCCAGCCAGGCATAAAAAAAGGACCCCAATCGGGGTCCTTTTTTTATGCCTACTGTGGAACTAAGGATGAGAGCCTTGGTCGACTAATCGGCAGGATAGCCGATTAGAACATCGCCTTAGCGATGGCCCCGCAAGGTGAATTGCGCTTGCGCAAGAGAGAGTACCCTGGGGTAAAGGGGTGGAGGACAGGAGTCCGACATAATCCACGTCTCTGACATATCAGTTACCTCTCTAGTTCTTAATAATAAGCAAAGCTGTGTTTTGAAGTCACACAGCGTGACGGCCCCGCAGGGCGAAGTGAAGGAACGCCCAACCCCCTCTCTACTTTTTCTTGCCGTTTTCGACTTCCCTACATGAAAAACATTTAATATTCAATTAATACCCCTCTAAGATTCCATCCCTAGTGTTTGCCGTGTCTGGCGCTATTCCTCCCTCCCCTCCCTAGTGTTTCGCGTCAGGCATCAGGCCCCGACACCCGTCGGGGCCTTTCTTTTTTTAAGCTATATTATTTCTATGACTATTCAGCTCTTCCATCTGTTTCCCGCTTGCTGTTGCTCACATGCAGACGTGTGCCTCATATTCTCTTCGGTGCCGGACAGCAATGGGCGAGCTGAACGGATACAGCCTTATTTTATAGGGCTATGAGTAGTTAGATATTTCTTAGTATTAGCTTGAATAAAGTCACTTTTTAATAACCTTATTAACTTTGCAGTTTGGTAGGGGGTGCAATCGCTGATTTAGATGGCTACACTGCGCCGCTGTCTTATGTATGGAGGTTCGGTATGCCTTGGAGCGACCAGAACGGTAACAATCAGAATCCTTGGGGTAAGCAAGGTGGTGGCGGTAACAACAACCAGACCCCACCTGACCTGGACGAGGTGCTCAAACGCTTGCAGGAACGCTTTGGCGGCTTTTTTGGCGGCGGCGGCAATAGCGGTGGCGGCTCCAATGGTGATCTGAATATCAATAAAAATGCAATCACGGCTATTTTGGGCGTGCTATTCGTCGTCTGGATTGCTTCCGGCTTTTATATGGTTGCAGCCGATGAAGAAGCGGTAATACTACGTTTCGGTAAACATACTTCGACTACAGGTCCGGGTTTGAACTGGACAATTCCGTATCCGGTTGACCGTGTTGAGAAGCTTCCAGTGACACGTGTACAGCGCTTGGAAATCGGCTTCCGTCAGTCTGGCGATGGTTCAATTCGTAAACGTAATAACGAATCACTGATGTTGACCAAGGATGAGAATATCGTCGATATCTCGTTTATTGTGCAATATAAAATTAAGAGTGTAGAAGATATCCTATTCAATATTGACAGCGCTACCAAAACGGTGCGCGATGCGGCTGAGTCAGCCATTCGTGAAATCATTGGCCGTACCTCTATTGATGATGTGTTGACCACCAAGAAAGCAGAAGTGGAAGTTGAGACGCAGGACTTGATTCAGACTATTCTTGATGGTTATGGCGCTGGTATCTCTATCAGTACCATCAAATTGCAAGATGTGCAGCCACCAGAGCGTGTGATCAAGGAATTCAAGGATGTGGCATCAGCGCGTGAAGACAGGGAACGTGCCAAGAACGAAGCACAGGCCTATGCCAATGATATAATTCCAAAAGCCCGTGGTGAAAGCAAGAAGATGGTACTCGATGCTGAAGCGTATGCAAAAGAAGTGGTTGAGCGTGCCAAGGGTGAGTCCGAGCGTTTCGAATTACTGTTGACTGCTTATAATCTGGCCCCTGAAGTAACCCGTAAACGTCTCTATATGGAAACGATGGAACAGGTGATGACTAAAGCAGATAAAACCATTATTGATGGTGCGGTTGCTGGCAGCGTGTTGCCATATTTACCACTGAATAAAAGCAGCGGTAAGGTAGAGGTGGCGAAATGAGTCCGAAATTAACGATGATAGCTATTGTTCTAGGTGCAGTTGCAGTTGTGCTTAGTATGAGTACGTATGTTGTGGATCAGCGCGAACAGGCGCTGGTGTTGCAGTTCGGTAATCCGAAAGCAGTGGTGCAGGATGCAGGTCTGCATTTCAAGCCGCCATGGCAGAGTATTGTAACATTCGATAAGCGTTTGCTGGAAAGTGATGTGCCGCCGAATGAAGTGATCACCAAGGATAAAAAGTCTATTATGGTAGATAGCTATGCGCGCTGGCGTATTACCGAGCCGCTTAAAGTGTATCAGGTGGCGCGGACTCAGACTGGTGTGAAAGCACGAATGGATGATGTAGTGCGTGGTAAAGTACGTGAAGTGTTGGGTCAGCATACCTTGCATGAGATCGTATCCGGTGGTGATAAAGAAGACCTGCGTATTGCTCTGATGAAATCGATTCGTGATCGTGCAGATGCAGGTGTGCAGGAATATGGCATTACCGTGATTGATGTGCGTATTAAACGTGCCGATCTGCCGCAGGAAAACTCGGAAGCTGTATTTCAGCGTATGAAAGCTGAGCGTGGTCGTATTGCCAAAGAATACCGTTCTGAAGGTGAAGAAGCGGCCAGAGAAATTCGTGCTGAAGCTGAAAAGATTCAGAAGACTCTAGTGGCTGAAGCCTATAAGAAATCTGAAATTGTTCGTGGTAAAGGCGATGCGGAATCGACTGCTATTTATGCGAAAGCATATAATAAGGATGCGAAGTTCTATTCGTTTACGCGTTCTCTAGAGGCATACCGTAACTCTATCGGTACCGATACACGCCTGGTGATGTCACCTGATTCAGAGTTTTTCCGTTTCTTTGAACAGTCACGCAAGTAATTCACGACTGTATCTGAATAAGTAGCCACGATCATGGATGATCTTTGGACAGCGGTGGGTTTGGTGTTGGTGCTGGAAGGGGCGATCTATGCGCTGTTTCCACAGGCAATGATCAACACCATGCGCAAGCTTCCGGACATGTCTCCGCAGGCTTTGCGTTTGATGGGCTTGCTGGCAGTGGCGATCGGTTGGTTGGTCGTGAAATGGGTACGAGCTTAGGTAACAGGTTTCGACAGATAGAAAGATTATAATGAATAAAAAAAGGCCCGCTTACTTGGTAAGCGGGCCTTTTTTTATTCTTGACTGCTGAGTTTTAGATGAAGTTAAAAAGCCTGAGGCCCAGATGGAACAGCGGCAGGGGCCAGATTGACTTCAGGTTTGTCTGTATTCGTTCCTGTGTCAGTTGGTTGTTTTGTATCTTGTAGCTTTGTTTCAGAATCGCCTGTGGACGCTGCATCCAGTAGTTCGGAGAGGATGGATTCTGAACTGCTTGATCTATTCTGTTCCTTGCTGCTTGTATCATCGCTGATGCCATCGTCCTGCCCATTGGCATCGTCGGTTTTAGTATCAATCACTGGAGTTACACCCGGTTCATCCGCGATGGTGTCATGCTGCAGTGTTTTGATGACTTCGTTTGTTTGCGGTGTTTCCGATACCTCAGGTGTGCTTAGTTGATCACCAAGTTCAGTCAGGTTCTGCAACATCTCTTCCACTTCAGAGATGGTCGCTTTAGCACCTTCTTCTGCCAGTTCTCTGATATCACGAATGTTTTCCAGAGCTTTCTTTAGCTTTGTTTGAACCAGACTTTCCCGGTTGCTTTGTACTTCATGACTTAATGCACTTAATTGATCGTCAAGTCCTGCTACTTTGCTGTCCAACTGGATGAGCTGAGATTGCATGGCGCTGTTATCATGTTTGTTGGTGGTGATGAACAGAGCATATCCAGCCATTAATAGAGCTGCTATAGATATATATAAAGATAGATGTGGATTGCAGCACGAACCTTTGGAAGCTTCTTTGCTGGGCTGAGTGTTTGTTTCTTCTGCAGGGATGTCGCGATCATTGTCGGTCATTTGAGCTCCTGTGTGTTCAATTCGTTGTCAATTCCAAGTTCTTATCATGCATATTATAGCAGAATAACACGCAACATATCTCTCTACAGTGAATTATCTGTGATCTATCTCACTGCACTGGCGGTGAGCAAGGTAGGATGCCATGATTCGCGCTCGCGCCACTGCTGAGTAGTGCGTGTTTGAGATAGAGGCAAGAGGTGAATATGAACATTCAGGAACAGATGGAGCTGCTGAGTCGTGGAACGCTGGAGATTTTACCGGCAGGCAGTCTTGAAGCAAAATTGAAACAGGCACAGAAAGAGGATCGCCCGTTGCGCGTGAAAGCAGGTTTTGATCCTACTGCACCTGATCTGCATCTGGGCCATACCGTCCTATTGGAAAAACTGCGTCAGTTTCAGCACTGTGGCCATCAGGTGGTATTTCTGATCGGTGATTTCACAGGCACGATTGGTGATCCGACCGGCAAGAATGAAACGCGCCCTCCTTTGACACATGATGAAGTGCTGCTCAATGCTGAATCCTATAAAGAGCAGGTGTTTAAGGTGCTTGATCCGGCTCAGACCGAGGTGCGCTTTAATTCCGAATGGTTGGGTAATCTGACGGCGGCTGATCTGATCCGTATTTCCGGCAAGGCTACTGTGGCGCGAATGCTGGAGCGTGATGATTTCGAAAAGCGTTATAAAGGTGGTCAGTCGATTGCCATCCACGAATTCCTCTATCCGCTGGTGCAGGGTTATGACTCGGTTGCACTGGATGCCGATGTGGAGTTGGGCGGAAATGATCAGAAGTTCAACTTGCTCATGGGCCGTCAGTTACAGGGTGCGTATGGAAAAGCGCAGCAGGTTATTATGACTATGCCGTTGCTTGAAGGTTTGGATGGTGTGAACAAGATGTCTAAATCTCTAAATAACTATGTCGGGGTAGCTGAACCTGCCAAAGATCAATTCGGTAAATTGATGAGTGCCTCTGACGATCTGATGTTTAAATATTATGAACTGCTCACCGATCTGGACCTGGATGAGGTGAAAACCATGCATCCGATGGAAGCGAAGAAGTTATTGGCGGCTACCATTGTCGACCGTTTCCATGGTGAAGGCGCAGGGCAAGCGGCTCGTGCTGGTTTTGAAGCGCAATTTACCAAGAAGGAAATTCCTGATGATGTGCCCGAGATGAGTCTGCCATCAGAAGATGGTTCGTTGTGGATTATCAAAGCACTATCGCAATCTGGGTTAACATCATCCAATGGTGAGGGCATGCGTATGGTGAAACAGAACGCGCTTTCCATTGATGGTGAGAAAGTAACCGACAAAGATCACCAGCTAAAAGTGGGTGGTCCATACCTGATCAAGCTTGGGAAACGTAAGTTCCTCAACCTTTCTGTCGAAGATTAAAAGTAGTTAATCATAAAGCTGTTGACGCTAGCATTGCGGGCGCTAATGTCCGCCGCCCTGACGAGTTGGGTCGGGCCTGAAAGGGCTCTGGTTTACTTCAAAAGGGATGTTTAACGCAGGTGTTGACGCAGTGAGTTTGCTCGCTATTGTTCGCCGCCCTCGACGAGACGCGTTGCTGCCGAAAGGCAAAAACAAGTCACTGTAGGGAAGTTAAAACATAGGTATTGACGTACCGAAAACAGGCGCTAATGTTCGCCGCCCGCAGCAAGACGGCTTAGGTCGAACGGC
>JAJFLF010000175.1 GCA_021772845.1 Mariprofundus sp. | reverse complement strand
GGGTCTCTTCCTATATAAACTTTAATACTTTATTGAGTCATGCAGACGAGAGTCGCGATGAATTGTTGCGTGTAGTGTCCCGTGCGGCCCAGTACATTAGCCATGCTCTGCGTAAGCCAAAATCGCAACCTATGATGGTGTTTTCTCCAGTCTTGTTTAAGACCATGCCAAGTATGCCGATTTCCACACAAGTTGAAGAGTATGGGGCCAAGTAGGGCTGTTAATGCTTCATTTTCTGGTGATTGATTAGTCTGCAGATCACTTCTGATTTACCCTCCTTAACTTTTTTTGATGTTTGCACTAGCAGAAAGTCAATAAAGCAGCCTCTCCTGTAAACAGGATTGTTTCAAAAGCATGAAATAGTTCACGCATCTATTCGACCATCACTGTTTATGATTCGCCGCATAAAGTGAGCTATAATGATGTGCTGACAACAACCATTGTGATGTGGATGGTTTAAAACATTTAGGGGCGTTTTAGACGTGTTTTTGGGGCGAGTCAGCGATTACCATGATGGTTGTGGGCTAATATGTCTGTTGAGAGTTCTGAGCGATAGGTAGTTTTTGGTTTATCGGAGTTTATTGGCGCGGCTTAAAGTGTTATTTTCCTTGAAAAAACGATGTTATATGTATCTTTGCTCATGTCTTGCTTTCTTGATTAAATATTTTTCACTGAGTATGCTCTGGGTTGTTTTGCTAGGTTGTTGCGTTGTCTTTTAAGATGTTAAGAAAGTTGAGCGCTTTTTTTTGATTATTGAAAAAAACTGTATTCATTGGGTGGGTTGTATGGAATTTTATATCCGTGTGTTAAATAATGTGAAGCAGGCCTTTTTATTGACAGGTTTGTTTTTGCTTGTCGGGATGTTGGCCACTCCAGCGGTTCATGCTGCTATAGGTGACCGATTGGAGGTCTCTGCGGCGAAAGCAACCTTATATGCAGGTCCTGCTGATACCGCTTCGCGATTGGTGAGAGTGACTGCTGGCGCCAAAATGGTGGAGATGGACCGACAAGGCTCCTGGGTGTTTGTCTCTTTGAAGAGCTCTGGAGCCCAAGGCTGGATGAAGTCATCAGTAGTTCGCAAGGCCGCGCGCAAAGTTGTGAAATCAAAACCTAAAACTGTAGTGAAAAGAAAAGTTGTGACTAAACGCCCTTCCAAGCCGAGGGTGATTGCTGTGGCTCCTGCTATAGGGTTGGAAAAGTTGGCAGAGGTTGCCAGGCCTGCATCTAACGCGCCCTATTTGGCCAGAACGTTGAGCCTGAAAGACATCGGTTTGACTACAGGTATTCTGTTTGAAGGTGCGAACGGCGTGCATTCGCAGACATTTTATTTCCCTGCTCCACTGGATTCGATGATTGCGCATGGCACATTTCGTTTGATGTTCCGGGCATCACCAAACCTGTTGCCCTTGGCAAATGTTCGTGTATCTATCAATGATATACCTCATAAGCAGATCAACCTGCCTGCCGATGGTTCAATGCACGCGCTGGATGTACGTCTGCCAGCATCAGCATTTAAAGGGAGCCTGGTTAAGGTGACCGTGACGACTATCTTACCGGTGTCTGATAACCGCTGCTTTGATGGACGCTTGAGTGATATTTTCCTGCATGTGTTCCCGGAGAGTTCATTGTCTGTTTCTTACCAGCCTGTTGAGAAGTCAATTCGTGATGCTTGGCGGATGTTGCCTCAGGAGGTGACTATCAGTCTTTCTGCAGGTCAATTGAGTAAGGAGCAGTTTGCTTCCACACTGGCATTGATGGCTCTGCTGGTTGATGATGACAAGACGGTAAGAATTACAAGGCTGCCTGAAATTGGTGATATTGTAATTGCACCTAAATCTGCCCTTGACCCAATTATTGCTCAGAGCGTCGGTGCGAATTCATCTCTGGATGGAGCAAGTAACCTTGTGCTGGCGAAGTTTGCCAATCGCTCGGCAATCGTACTGCTGGACCCATATGATGTTCAGCCAATGTATCTGCTGGATGATACCTGGAAGATGCTTGGTGCTGCAGAGCATTATCGTGTATTCAGGCCTGATAACATCCATTCGCGCGTTGAGATGTTGGGTACTGAGGATGACTCCGGTTTCTTCTCATTGCCGTTGGCCAAGTTGGGCATGGACATAAGCACGAGAGCAATAAGCAGAGAAGTGAATTGGCATACTGTGGTTAACCCATTCGCGTTGCCGATGGGAACACAGCCAGAGTTGCTGAATCTTAATATCGTTGCGCCTGTTCGTTGGGAAGGTGATCCGACGTATGAATTGTATGTCTTCCTGAATGATGTATTGGTGAAATCGGCACGTTTGGAAAACAATGGAATGAAACAGCATTTTACGATTAATCTGCCGGATGAATATCAGAAACAGTTTAATGATATTCGCATCATTGTTCAGCATGATGTTGTAGAAGGCAATTGTGAAGGTGTGATGCCGTTTGATTATGTTCAAATTACTCCAGACAGTGCCTTGGTGGTCAAAGCAAGTTCGATAGATGCACCGAAAGTGTTTGCTGATTTGGCGAAGTACTTCCTACCGGGCTTTGATACGTATGTAGAAGACTCCTATCTGAATAAACCTGAGCAGATATTGCATTTGATGTCACGTCTTGCCGCTGACTTCCCACTTATCATTGATCATACACGACTCCACTTTATTGGGGCTGGTAATGTGTTGGAGCCGGAAGGGCCATTTGTTGCGGTTGGGCACTTTACGCTTAGTGACGACATTATTGCGCCGGTCCGTTTTGATCGTGGGCGTGTGAAAATAACCGCACCAAATGGTGAGACTTATTTCGATGTGGATCAGTTGTCCAAAGTGACCATTGCCCAAATTGCCAGGTCTGCAATGGCATATGGATTATGGATTGCACCATCGGATGCAGAAGATCTGTCAAAGATCGAGCGACTTGAATTGTCTGAAGATGATGTGGCATTTATTGACTCACATGGTGTGGCGAAGACACTGGATTCATCTGAACCTACACTGGCACAAGTCTATTATCCTGATGTTGAAGATTGGTTCGATGTGTTGGGTAAATATAAATTCTGGTTGATGGTGCTGTTGTGGTTCTTGCTGACAATGGTTGTGGTTTATCTCTATCGTATGTCCAGAATGAATAAGCTGGCACGTGAAGAAGATGACGCTATGTATCAGACAGAAGAAGATCAGATGCAGGGTGATCATGCTGCACATCTACATGAGGATCATACTATTCATCCAGGCTCTGAGTTGGACCACCTTGATGAGAAACGGTAAGCACAACGATGAATACGCGGGCAGGAGTTGTGAGGCCTAGAATTGGCGAGATGCTGCTGAGTGCGGAATTAATCACTCAGCAGCAGCTTGATCAAGCATTAGATCAGCAGCGCAATCAAGGCGGCAGGCTTGGGGATATTATTTTGTCTCATGCCTGGGTGAAAACATCAGAGTTTTATTCTGTGTTGTCGAACCATTTCCGGCGCGGGCGGATCGGTGATCTGTTGCAAGAGAAAGGGCTGATAAGTCAGGATCAGATGGCTGAGTTGCTTGAGCTTCAGCAGCAATGGGGTACACGTTTTGGTGATATTGTACTCTCTAAGGGGTGGGTGTCGTCCTATCAGATAGGACAAGTGCTTTCAGAACATTTTGATAAGCCTCATGTGAACCTGCTGGAGGAAAACCCAGAGAAGGGCGTGATTGATCGTGATAATCTGTCCACCTATTCAGAAAACCTTTTTGTACCTTGGCGTCGTGAAAACGGGCTGTTAAAAGTAGCCGTTGTTGATGTGAATCCGGAACTGCTTGAGCTGGTCGATAGCATCGTCGGTGAGCCATTTGATTTTGTCATCACTTCTAAATTCGATGTGATCTGGTTTCTGCAAAGCATTGGCGATATGTTTTACAGTGAAAAAGCTGTGCATGAGCTGGCTAATGTGCAGCCGGAGTACTCTGCCAGTGAAGTAATTACACCAAAACAGCTGCGTTTCTTGTTTATCTGGATGAGTATAAGCATGGTCATTATTGCATTTTGGCCTGTCGAATCATTCATTGTTGGTATTCTTGGTATTTCTCTGTTTCTGACGGTGAACTTTGGTCTTCGCATGGTTCTTACCTGGGTGGGCGGTGACCCACAATTTGATAATGTTGTGACGGATGAAGAAGTGGCGGCACTGGATGAAAGAACGCTTCCCGTTTATAGTATTTTGCTGCCAATGTATCATGAGGCAGCCACATTGCCTGCGATTGCGCAGGCTTTGCGTTCGATCGACTACCCCTTATCTAAGCTCGATATCAAACTCATTCTTGAACAGGATGATGATGAGACTATTGATTGTGCCAAAGAACTGAGTCTGGAAGGTATTTTTGAAATTCTTCGTGTTCCAGACTGCTTGCCCAAGACCAAACCCAAAGCATGTAATTACGCCTTGCATTTTTGCCGTGGTGAACTTGCGACCATTTATGATGGAGAAGATGCTCCTGAGCCGGATCAGCTGAAAAAAGCCGTGATTGCATTCCGTAAAGGAGGGCAAAAGATCGCGGTTATTCAGGCGCGCCTTAACTATTTTAATGCAGCAGAGAATTGGTTAACCCGCATGTTTACCATGGAATATTCGTTATGGTTTGATTTCTATCTGCCTGCTTTAGATGCGTTAAATATTCCAATTCCGCTGGGTGGAACGTCTAATCACTTTAGGATGGATGTGTTGCGTGAGATGGACGGGTGGGATCCATATAATGTGACAGAGGATTGTGACCTGGGTGTACGCTTAGTGCAGTCTGGTTATCGTGTGGGGGTGTTGAACTCCACCACGTTTGAAGAGGCGAATAACTCCATCCCCAACTGGATCAGGCAACGTTCACGCTGGCTGAAAGGTTATATGCAGTCCTATCTGGT
>JAJFLF010000174.1 GCA_021772845.1 Mariprofundus sp. | reverse complement strand
GGCACTGCTGCTGTTGCGATCTATTTTAGTGGCCTTTCGGCCCAATGCATCATAAGTGAGGCTGCTGAATGCGGCATTGGCATCGGTGATTTTGCTGATCCTGTCCATCGCGTCATACGTCAATGTCGTGGTTGCTCCGACCCGATCAGTGGTGCTGGTAATATTACCATTGGCATCCCATATCAGGGTGGTAGTGGAAGCACGGCCATCTGTTACCGTCAGCGGGTTATTTTTGGCATCCCAGGTGAAGCTGTTGGTGCTGCCATCGGCAAAAGAGGTGGTTAGCAGGCGACGGAAAGCATCGTAGGCATAGGTCGTGGTATTGCCGAATGGATCCGAGGCACTCGCTGGTGTGCCATCGGCATTGTAGGTGTTTGTCACAATGCCGGTGAGTGGATTGGTGGCGGTCAGCATCTGGCCGTTAGCATTGTAGGAGAAACTAAAAGTATTACCGCCACGATCTGTATAAGAAATGGTATTGCCATTGGCATCACGGACAAATGAATCGGTAGTGGCATCGGCATGGGTGATGGATGTGCGATCATACTGGGTGATGCCACTGGCTAGTACTCTGGCGCTATATCCATAACTGGTGATATTGCCATTGGCATGGGTGATCGAAGCTACATTACCACTTGGTGTATGGTAGGTATAGCTGGTGGTAGCGCCAAGAGAGTCAGTAATGCCATTACGCTGACCAGCGGCATTGTAAGCCATAGAGAGAGCTGAACCGTCACGACGGGCAACATTGCTACCTTCACCTGTAGCAGTATGTGTATGGGTCATCACCTGACCCAGTGGGTCTGTAATCGTGGTACTGTTTCCTGCATAAGCCAGTGTGGTTTTATTGCCCAACGCATCGGTCTGGCCAATCACGTGGACGCGCGTACCTGTGCCATTGGTATCCCAACTCTGGAGAAAGGGAATATTTCCCAACGGCTTCTGCTCTTTTTCCATCAAACCAAAAAATGGAATTGCACCGCCTGCAGGACCCAGAGGATCATAGGTATAGGTTGTTACATTACCGAGCATATCGGTAGCAGTAATTAGATCTTTTCCAGTTGCTCCAGCGTGCGTAAATAGAACCTGCCTGCCAGCCCCATCATTCACAGACGCGATGTTTCCGGCCGCATCATAGAGGATGTTTATAACACGCCCTACCCCATCGCTAATGGATACCAACTGGCTGGAGGCATTATATGTTAACGTGTGAATATTGCCTCTACCGTCAGCGATATTTGTTAATGTACCGGCAGCATTGAATGTATATAGCCTATTATCGCGTGGATCGAGCAGTGTAAAAACAGATGCATTTTGGGTTAGCTGAAATGGAAAATCAGCACGGCCAGTGAGAGTCCAGACATTTGCCGCCAGTGAGAAATTGATTAACCGGCCATCGCTATCCACAATCTCAATCGTCGTACCGTTATTGATCAGTAACCAATCAAAGTTATGTCGCCAGTTAAAGCCCATAGCACTTTCAGGCTGGAGTATGGTTCCCATACTCGAATCATAATAACGGGAAAAATAGAGTGGCATCGGCCCGCCCAGATCAATATCTGCAGGATAGTGATTGTACAACGCACCGCTATAGGTATTGATTGGATCCCCTGCTTCAAGGGCTTTTTTTGTATCTCCTGTTGCTGTCGTTGTAACCTGGGTGGCCGGAGTATATGTAAGTGTGCCCGGTTCTCTCATGTAGTTATTTGTAGCTGTTACATCTACCAAACAAAGTGGGGGAGTATTTGCGGAGGCCTCGTCACCACCGGAGACAAATGCTTTTATATATACAATCGTTGGCACAGAACTGAACTGGAAGCCAGTGTCTACATGGTGAACATTAAACGTCTGAGATGTACCCGCCGGGATATGTGGTAAAAAAGTTGGTAGCCAGGTTGATGTTCCAGATCGATTGACAGGAGAGATGTCTGTAAATACACCTAGCTGAGCTTTCGTCGCTGGAAAAACTGGTACGTCTAAATTCCCTATGTTTTTTACCGTGACCTTCACATCCATCACTGCATTTTCCGCAGGGAATTTCCTGTTCGCCCCGACAAGCTCGACATTTGTCACTGTAAGGTCATAGACCCTGCATAAAGCAAACGCATCCTGGGGGAAGTAGGTGGCAGAGAGCATAAGTAACACCAGAAAGTGGATAACGCGCGTAAATGGACACCCTTTTGAAAGTCTTTCTCTTGAGGCTAGATAACGACTCCGGTTCGCACCCATAAAATAGAAAACATTTGCATTTACCTCTTTCAAATCAAACATTTACCCCTCCCCACTACACAGCAGAAAAAAGGTAAAGTTACGCTGATTACTCAGCCTTAATAGTTCTCTTCTTTTACCTTCATATCCTTGAATCGATTTAGCATTCACATGCAAGCGGCTTACCTTTTAGCTATAGACCATAAATAAGCATTAATCAATCACTATATAAAAATGTTAAAGGTTTCATGATATCATCAACACTCCATCCGGTGGTATAACGATGTTTTCACAACCCCTTCAGTCTTAGGCGCTCACAAAATCGTTTTCCCGATTTTATCTGTTTCTGAATCGCATGAGGAAAGTCTAAGATCTATAAACAGGGCATCAATCCCCCTAGATAGGGGGGTATCCATTTACAATTCCCCATTTTAGTCTATCCTTTATTATGCTTTATAAAGATCCTACACCTTGGGCAAAACAGCGATATTGCGGACAACATCCCGCATTTTCGTCAGGGAATCGTTAGATACAGATGAATTCCCGAATCGCGCCCCGGCAATGGCTGAGTCTTTCATTTCTTGTTTTGGCGGCATGCGCCATTGCCAATATAAGCGGTGGCTTGCTGGAACCGACGCTGGGCATCACATGGCAGACATCTGAACAGGGTTTGAGTATTGAAAAGGTCGCACCGGGCGGGCCGGCAGAGTTGGCGGGCATTCGCTCCGGCATGACGGTGCTCTCCCTCAGCAGCACAGATCTCCATCAAGCGCTCTCTTCCACCAGCCTCACCGAAGAACCGAGCTCACTTGTAAGTTATGATGTTTATAACCGTTTTTTTAAAGAACAGACAACGCTTTTCAATATCATCGCATCAGCAAAAGTTCAGCTTGAAGTAGTTGATCACGGCACGATCACCGTAACACCAGAGCCCCGCAGCATCTCTCAGTTATCCATACTGTTCTGGTTCCAGATTGCCTGCAGTTTTGTGGTGTGGGCGACAAGTCTGGCTGTCGTTATTTTCAGGCCTGAAAATACTGCCGCCCGCATTTATGGTGTGATGGGCTTCTCATTTGCCATGATCACCTTTTGCACGGCCATTTACAGCGGGCGTGAACTGGCAACCTCTGGCGAGCTCTTTTATTATCTGGCAATAGGCAGTCATTTCAGCGGCCTGATGCTGACATTCTCCTTTGTTGCACTGCTCTGGTATATTCCCCAACAGATCAATCAGTTCCCTATATTTCGTGTGTTTGTCGTTCTCTATTCAGCTTTCTGGATTGCCGATGTGATGCAAGTGGGCAACGGCTCTCCGGCAGACTGGTTCCATATCCCTGTTATTCTCAGTCTGCTTAGCGGTTTTGCCATCACCATAGTGCAGTGGTTCAAAAGCAGGCAACAGCCTGAACACCGCCTGACCCTAAAATGGATCATGTTTTCCATGCTTGTGCCGGGCATGCTCTTTGTGGGTGGCAATACGGTGTTTCAGTTGCAGCAACTGCCAGCGCTTATCCCACAGGGTTATGCCTTCGGTCTGTTGGTGTTGATCTATGTATGCATCTCGCTGGGCATTTCCCGCTTTGCCCTGTTTGATCTTGATGACTGGTGGCAACAAATCTGGCTCTGGCTGCTCATTAGCGCCCTGTTTATTATCACGGATATTATCTTCGTATCATTCATGAAATGGCATGATGTGATTTCAGCCATCACCTCGTTGTCCATAATCGGTTTTTTGTATCTGCCTCTAAGACAATGGATGTTTACCCACGTATTCAGCCGCAATCAGATCGGACTCGAACAGTTTTTTTCAGATATTGTGCAACTGGCAGTACTTGCAGATGACAAAAAGGCGTTAAGTGAAGCGTGGGAAGCTTTGCTAAGAAAGGTGTTTTCTCCGCTCGAAATCAGGCAACTGCAAAACAGCCCGAAAGAAGCGGAGATGATTCGCTTCAATGTAGCCTTGATGGTTCCCGATATCGGTACAGGCAGTGCCCTGCTGCTTGCATATGCAGATCAGGGAGGCCGCCTGTTTTCACAGAAAGATCGCAGCTTTATCTCTACGTTGAGTTCAATGACTCGCAAGGCAATTGGAGATGCTCAGGCATATCAGAAGGGCATGGACGATGAACGCCAGCGCATCACATCAGATCTGCATGATGATCTGGGGGCAAAACTACTATCGCTTGTTTACAAAAGTGAAAATGAAGAACTACGGAAACTTGCCCGACAGGCCATCAATGATTTACGCGATATTATCGACTATAATCAAGAGAGCAGATCAAATCAGCAAGACTGGGCGGCGCAATGGAAACGCGAATGCCTGAGGCGGGTCAATGAAAGTGACGCACAACTACAGTGGTTGCAGTGGAATCTCTCCGATCACTACCTTCCCGCCCAAATGGCGCAGCAACTTTCACGCGTATTGCGCGAAGCGTTGAGCAATGCACTTAAACATGGTGATGGAAAAAAAATATCTGTTCGCATTCACATGCGCGGCAATAAGCTATTTATGTCTGTTCGTAATCACTGTCACGATTTGCAGCAAAATTGTGTGGGTGGCCACGGCATGAAGCATATGAAAGCACGCATTCAAACCTTGCATGGCACTATTCGCTGGCGTGCGGGTAAAAAAGGAGGCTGTCATGTTATTTGGGCAGTTCCAATAGATGGCTCCAATGATTCATAAGATTCTGTTACTGGAGGATCACCGCGATGCTCAGGCATGGCTGCTGCATGCATTGCAACTGGCGTTTGGTCCGGATATTCATGTAGATACTGTATCTCTGCTGGCTGAATCAAAAAAATATGAGCAGGAAAACAGTTATGATTTTATCCTGGTCGACCTCAATGTACCCGATGGCTCCGGTGTTGATCTGATCCGGCAGTTTAAAGTGGCCCACCCTGATCGTTACTGTGTTGTCGCCACCATTTTTTCCGACAAACAACACCTGTTTTCTGCTCTCAAAGCGGGGGCGGATGGCTATATCCTCAAGGATGAAGAGCGTGAAGATATTGCACAGATGCTGGGTGGTATTTTACAAGGTAACCCACCCATCTCCGCATCAATGGCACAGCAGATGTTACGCTATTTTCACGCTAATTTTCATGATGATCATCAGCAGGTCATTGCATTAAGTGATAGAGAGCGTGAAGTGCTCACCTGTATTGCCCAGGGTATGAGTAACAAGGCGTGCGCAAGAGAGTTATCTATCAGCCATCACACGGTTTCTGAGTACATTCATAATGTATATCGAAAATTAGGTATCCACTCTCGAGCAGAGGCAACCAGAGAGGCAATCCGCAGAGGAATCATCTGAACCTTTCAAGGCAGTTGAGCAACCAGAGCTAGCCCGCATTATTCACAAACACTGCCGCGCCCTTGAATGTATTTCAGCCACAGACAAACGGCCCTCACCATTGACACTCTTATTTTTGTTTGCACATTAAGTCCATGTCATGCGAATAAGGTGAGAAAAAATGGATGAATGGTTAAACATCGTGATTCGGCAGCTGATTCTTTACAGCCTGCCGGTCCTGGTTTCACTCACGCTTGTCGTTCTGCTTGAATCACGTTTGAGTAAAACAGCCATTCCTCACCCCTTTTATGCCATTTTATGGCGCGGCACATGGTTGCCCTTACTAGCTTCTCTGGCCTTTCATCGCGGTATTATTATCGCACTGCCAAAGCCACTGGCTTCAGGTGTCAAAATAGCAACAGCTCGATTCGTGGCGCATTGCCTGCTCTGTCTGTTGGGATTTTTACTGTTCAGCTGGAGTCTTGCGCATCAGATGCCCTCGGGTTTACCTCCACTGCATCACTGGTGGGCCAAAGTATTGATGTTTTTTAACCTGTGCATGGCCTGCTTGCATCTTTTGCCCTTACCCGGCTTGCTGGCGGGAGAATGTTTATTAATAAGCCGGTGGAGAGAAATTATCTGCCGTCATTTCAATCTCAAGCATGGCTGGATCATATTAACCCTGCTCGCAGCATCTCCGATATTGGATCTACTGCTGGGCGCATCGGTGGTCTTCCCAATCTATGAATCCATGAGCAGTGCAGCCAATGCTTTGGCCCGATAAAAAAGCCCCTGATCAAATTGGCCTGATGATTGCTTGCTCTGAAATATGACAACATCCGCTTTTGATCGAAAATCCACCCTGGAGCTACTGCTATTCAGTGAAGATGTACCTTCTCTGCCAGACAGGTTTGTAAAAATTCAAAATGTTGCGCAAGACCCTGATTCCGACGCCGAAGATCTGGCCAATGTCATTAGAAGCGATCAAGCCACCACTGTCATGATTTTAAAGTTTGCCAATTCAGCAGCCTATAATCCATCCAACACACCAATCAGCGAACTATCAAAAGCCATCGCCAGACTCGGCACCAAAGAAGCCGTGCATATCGCCACCGCCATGTCGCTCATGTATGGCATGATCCTGCCAACGGGCATGGCCAATATCCGCGTTTTCTGGTCACATGCGTTTGCTGTTGCGCTTGTCACCGAACGCATCGCAAAAGCTATAGACCCCGCACAAAAGCTAGGCTCCCATGAATCCGCCTTTATGGCTGGCCTATTGCACGACATTGGTCGTGCCGCACTTGGCATGCGTGTGGACTTCTCTTACTTTGAACATGAAACAGGGCATCTGCACGAAGAAGATTTAATCAAGTCCGAAGAAGAGTATTATGGTGTCAATCATGCGGAAGCTGGTATGCATATGCTACGTCTGTGGAATTTCCCCGATGACTTATGCCAGGCCGTTGCTGAGCACCACAAAGCAGAGAGTACGCTTTTTTTAGCCCGGGCCTGTTATCTGGCCAACCAGTTCATCAATGCACACCTGCCCGAACGCACACCATTTGATAGTGTTGCCGATATTATTTTAGAGAAACTGGCCGATTCACCCCCTGATATATCTTCATTGCAAGTGTAGTATCCAGCCTCCATACATCTAATGGGCACTTCTTCATGCCTGTCGAATGGTTAAAATTGCCGTCATGCGTTGCAAGCCGTAACATCGGCACTGCCTGCGTAGAGTAGCCTACGTGGAACAAGCATAGATAAGACGGATAGCAGAGGAGTCGGGCAAACAACAATGGTATTGTGGGAAACGCTGCTCGACAGCAAAAAAAGAGCCCTGGCATGGTCACGCGAACAGGACACCCTGTATATTGTCATACTGGCTGTCGTGGTTGGCATACTCTCCGGCTATGCCGCACTGTTGTTACGTTTTATGATCGAATGGGTCAGTCTGTTCTGGACCGGCGAACGCACCTGGGAAGAGTCCATAGAAACCCTGCCATGGTATATCTACCTGATCGCCCCTACCGTCACGGGGTTGTTGGTAGGCTGGATGACCGTTTATTTTCTGCCCGGCGGAGAGCTGCGCGGTGTATCCGGCGTATTGGCCGATATGGTGGAGAACAAAGCAAAAGTACATCCGCGCCAGCTGGCCACAGAAACTGTGGGTACAGCCTTAGCCATTGGTGGTGGGGCCAGCCTTGGGCGTGAAGGGCCGACTGTAGCACTTGGCGCCCTGATAGCATCGGAGATTGGTCAGCGACTTAACCTTTCCGAACAACAACTACGCACTTTAATCGGCTGTGGTGTGGCGGCCGGCATTGCTGCTTCATTCAATACACCAATCGCTGGCGTCTTATTCGCTCTGGAAGTAATTTTAGCCGATTACGCCATCGCCACGTTCAGCCCTATCGTCATTGCATCTGTACTGGCAACCGTGGTTGCCCGCTCGGAACTGGGGAATTACCCCGCATTTACGATACCGGAATACCATCTCATCAGCATCTGGGAGATCCCTACCTACCTCGTTATTGGTGCGATTTGTGGCCTGGTCGCCACCGTATTCATCAAATCGATGCAACCGACTCGCGCATGGCTTGCAAAACTGATTCCGGACCGGCGTTTACGCCCTGCAGTCGTGGGTTTTAATATTGGCCTGATAGGACTTGTTCTGCCTCAAGTGATGTCCATTGGTTACGGCACTGTGGAAGACATGTTACTTGAGCGTATCCAGCCGGATATTCTCGGCGTTGCACTGCCCCTGGCAGTATTTCTGGCCATTGTGCTGATTGGTAAACTGGTCGTGACCGTACTGAGTTCAGCAGGTGGTTTCCCAGGTGGGTTATTCGGCCCGGCCCTGTTTATGGGGGCTACTGTTGGTGCGCTGTTTGGTGATATCGCACATGCCTTTTCACCCTCTTATTCGGAAAGCTACGGTGCTTATGCACTGGTTGCCTGCGGTGCGTTAACGGCCGCGGCCTTGCACGCCCCCCTGACTGTCATGCTGATTGTCTTTGAGATGACTGCCGATTATCACATCATGTTACCTTTGATGGCTGCCTGCAGTGTCGCAACCATGGTAACGCGATCTTTTGGTCGAGCTTCAGTATTTACCGAATCCCTGGAAGAACGCGGCATTGATGCCAACTGGGGACTGGAGCAATCGTGGATGCGTTCTGTCTCGGTTAAAAATATCCCCTGGCGCGCCATACCCAGAGTATCCAAACATGCGCGATTAAAAGAGCTGAAACAGGTCTATACCGGCTCTGGCAAAGGGTGTGTACAGGTTGTCGATGATGATGGTTTACTAGTTGGCATCGTCACCTTTGGCGATTTACAGAAATGGCTGATTGACCCCACATTGGATCAGGTGGTCGTCGCCAGTGAAGTGGCCAACACCAATGTGCAGGTAATTTCTGAATCTGACACCCTGCTTGATGCTATCCATATTATGGATCATCAGGAGTTTGAGCAGATGCCCGTGGTCGCCGATGATAATCCCCGCAAAGTACTGGGTATGCTCTCCAGAAATGTCATCTTCTCGACCTATCATAAGATGATCGTCAAGCACGGCGAAGCTGCCAAAACATAAATGCCAACTTTTATCGAGGCCAACACAACATGTTAAATCCTGCTCAACGACAAGCTGCCGAGGCTGGTGACGGTCCACAGTTAATTCTTGCCGGCGCAGGTTCAGGCAAGACACGCACCATTGTTTACCGCATCGGTCACCTCATCGCAGCAACAGGTGCAGCACCGCATCGTATTCTGGCGGTCTCCTTCACCAATAAATCAGCGGCTGAATTAAAAGAACGTTTGAGCCTGTTAATTGGTGATAATGGTGGTGGTGTCGTATCCGGTACATTTCATGCCATATCGCTGCGCTTCCTGCGCCGTTATGCTGATGCACTGGGTTACCCACTGGCATTCCAGATTATCGACAGCGATGACCAGAAAGCATTGATTAAGCGTATTCTTAAAGCACGAAATATTGCCAGCGACCGCTTACATCCATCCTATCTCATTAACTGGATTGAACACTGCAAACATGCTGGTCTCACGCCTGAAAACACACCCGAACATGGGTGGAATGGCATCAATATGGTTGAGCTCTATGCCATCTACCAGAATGAACTCAAACGCCATGAACGCATGGATTTTTCTGATCTTATTTTAAATGTCGTGCTGCTTATGCGTCACCACCCCGATATCGCTACTGCCTTGAGAGTACGCTTTGATCATGTGCTGGTGGATGAATATCAGGATACCAATCCCATTCAACATGAATGGCTGATCCATTTGTGCTCTGAGCATAAAAACCTGACTGTCGTCGGTGATGATGATCAAAGTATCTATGGCTGGCGAGGTGCTGATGTACGTCATATTCTTGAATTTGAGCAACTATGGAGTGGTGCAACACTGCATCGTTTGCAAGAAAACTATCGCTCCAGCGCTAATATTCTCACACTTGCAAATGCAGTGATTCGTGAAAATTCTGACCGACATGAAAAAACACTCAAAGCAACCAAAGGTGCGGGTGAAAAACCCGACTGGAAAGTATGCAATGATGAATACGATGAAGCACGCAAGATTGTGCAGCAGATCGAAGAGTGGCAGAGAATCGGCTACAAAAATTCTGAAATAGCCATTCTGTATCGTTCCAATCGTCAGTCATTGCCGCTTGAGCAGGTCTGTCGTGAAACCAACATTCCTTATCGTATCATTGGTGGTGTCGGTTTCTTCGAACGCATGGAAATTAAAGATGCGCTGGCCTATTGGGCACTGCTCAATCGTTCTGGTGATACCCTGCAACTGATGCGTATCTGCAACAAACCCAAACGTGGCATTGGCAATATAGGGCAGCAGCAACTGCTTGCACAACTCTCTGCATCCGGCATGCAGGCCTGTGAATGGCTTGATCTGCTGGCTAGCGGCCAGGCTGAAGGGGCAGCTAAAAAGCTTGTGCCTCTGGCACAGCTCCTGGTTGAAATACGCAGTGAATTAGAAACCCTCGGCGATCATAGCCCTGTTGATCGCGGCCTCAACAGAATTCTGGAAGCCACAGGCTACCTCGATAGCCTCAATGCTATGGGTGAGATCGAGTCGGCAGCACGCATTGATAACGTGCGCACCTTGCAAGACTATATCGAAATATCGATGTTGCAGGATTTAACCCCGATTGAGTTCATGGATCGCGCTGCCCTGCTGCAAAGTTCCGAAGCGATCAGCGATAGTGAAGAGGAAGAAGTAGATTCGGTCTGCATGATGAGCTTACACCGTGCCAAAGGCCTGGAATTTGACTGCGTGGTACTTCCCGGTGTCGAAGAAGGGCTCTTGCCGCATCAACGCTCCCTTGATGAAGGCGAATCAGGCATCGCAGAAGAGCGCCGCCTGTTATATGTAGGTATCACACGCGCCCGTGATCATGTGCTGCTCACATCGGCCCGATTGCGTCGCTTTTATGGCGAAACACATTACCCCCTACCCAGCCGTTTCATCAAAAAACTGAGCCTTGATATACTGCATCAGCAGGATGCTGCCACATCGGTGCCTGTTCAAAGCACCCCGACAGAGGGTGGTATCAACATTGGTTCAAATATTGCACATCCAAGCTTTGGTGAAGGTGTGATTCTGTCTCTGGAAGGCGCTGGAGATGCAGCCCGTGTGACCGTGCAGTTCCGCCGTTCCGGCACCAAGCGCTTGATGTTAAAGTATGCGGCATTACAGCTTGTTTGATTGTAAAATGCCAGAAACACGCTAACTTTTCAGTGTACCCTTCGCATCATGTTGTTAGAAATATTTGAATAACCCTCAGGAGATGTAATGTCCGTTACTATTTACCATAACCCGCGCTGCTCCAAATCCAGACAAACACTGGCTCTGTTGCAGGAGCAAGGTGTGCAGCCTGATATTATAGAGTATTTAAAAACACCGCCATCTGAATCTGAACTGGATCGTATTTTAAATTTGCTCGGTAAAGAGCCTGCTGAACTGATGCGCAAAGGAGAAGAAGAGTTCAAAACCCATATCAAGGATAAAACCCTGTCTCGCAGTGAGACTATCGCTTTGATGGTGGCTTATCCTAAAGTGATCGAACGCCCTGTTGTAATTCATGGCGATAAAGCTGCTGTAGGCCGTCCACCGGAAAGCGTACTCGATATTTTATAACACCACCGACCTAGTCCGTCACCTTCGCTACAGCAGCGCGCAAGCCTTCCAAAGTAAAGGGTTTGCTCAAGAAATCATTGGGCTGGCAACCGTTTTTCGCAGATATTGCACTCTCTGCGTCGAAACCTGATGACATAATAACATAAATATCCGGTCGAATTTCACGCAACTGCTGCAAACATTCGACACCGCTCATTTCCGGCATAGTGACATCCAGCAAAACCCAGTCGAAATCGCCATCCTGCTCAAACAGTGTCAACGCTTCAGCTCCACTGCTTGCCGCAGTAACCGTTAAACCAAGATGTACCAGCATGCGGCTGGCAACCTGAATCACTGTCGCTTCATCATCTATCACCAGCACACGGCCAGAGAGTGTGCGTTTCATATCATGACGATGAACCAGGTGGCCATAAGCAACACTATCAATCTCAGGAAACCATATTGATATCTCTGTACCTACTCCAGGTGTGCTTTTAATCTCCATGCCTGCATCATGAGCCCGCAAAATGCCCAACAGCGCACTCATGCCCAAACCCCGGCCGGTAAATTTTGTAGTAAAAAATGGATCGAACATGCGTGCAATCGTCTTCGCATCCATGCCTATGCCATCATCCTTCACCACCAACACAGCATATGGACCAGGCTTTAAATCGATATCAGAAAAACGCTCCGCATTAGCGCGGTCAAGATTCCGATGTGCAATTGAGATATGGATAGCACCGGCTTTTGTCGTGCCAATAGCTTCTGATGCATTAATCACCAAATTTAATAACACCTGTCTGATCTGAGCCCTATCAGCCAATATCCACGGTGGTTTTGAATCGACATGACAGGAGAGCGTCACATTTTTACTTTTGGATGCATCCAACAGCGTTAACGTCTCTTCTATCAGATCTTGAATATTCAATGGCTCAGACTGCATCACCCCTTTTCCCGAATAATCCAGCATCTGTCGGCATAAGTCGGTGGCGGCATGGGCCGCAGAATTCACACAGGAGAGAGACTCGACCATCGACTCAGACAAACCTTCCTCCAATCTGGCCAGTTCGACGTTCCCCTGAATCACTGTCAGCAAATTATTGAAATCATGTGCAACACCACCAGCCATCACCCCTAAAGATTCCAATCGTTGTGAGTGCTGTACCTGTTGCTCCAACAGCTTCTGTTCCGCTTCCGCAGCCAGTTTTTCAGTTACATCGATAGCAAAACCAACAAGCCCTGATTCCTGACCATTATCATGAGCCAAGCGCACTTTGATAAAATCAAATGTTCTCATGTCACCATCTGCACAAATCATCTGATCACGGCCATAAAAAGCCTGATCTCCTTGTAAGCAGGCTTCATCAGAAGCCAGGGCCTTCTCCACCATATCATCAGGCAGCAAGCTGGTATAATCATCTGCTGCTTGCGCCTCTAGCTCAGAAGTACCACAGATTTTTACCCAGGCTTTATTTAGGAACTGAATTTTTCTATCTTCCACCATCCAGATACCAATGGGGGAGTGATCAAGGATCACCTGCATACGGTTCTGTTGCCGTGCCAATGACCGGTAAGACTCTTCCAGCTGCTGCTTACGCCATTCCAGCTGGGACTGATAAATGTGCGCAAAGACCCAAAAAAACGATATAACCGTACAGATCTGAAACAATTGCATTGCACTATATGATGTATCAATCCACCCAACCCATTGAAGCAGTGTCGCTGCGGCCAGCTCTACAATCAGCAGAGCGACCCAGTAGCGGGCTTTTTTAACCTGCTGAACCAGGTAGGCAACAAAGGGGAACCCGGCCAGCCAAAAAATACCGCTATTTTCAATACTTTCTAAAAGCACCAGTGATGAGAACAACACCAAGCCCGATGCCATCAATGTGTTTTCGACAATCGCCAGGCTTATGCCTTGTCGTATTTTCCAATAAGAGAACATCATGACCACTGACAACAGGGCTTCCACAGACAGTAGCGGCACACAACAACCTTCGATCAAATGCAGAGAAACAAAGAACATCAAGGTCAAGCCACTGATCAAATGTACCCAGCCCAATACCTGGCGACGATCTTCAAATTTAGAGGTTACATTTATTGCCGAGCGAGATTTCATAACGATTTTCTATACTAGAAACCCTGATACTGCAATAATACGACGCAGCACGCTGTTAGCCCAACGATCTCAAGGAGAATGATTTGCACGCTTCTGAAACTATATCGGTAATCTGGATGGTATTTTTCCTCTTATTTGCAGTCGTTGCCTGGCGCTTTGCTGATCGCGACCGCAACAAAGACAGAATTGAATGGATGAAGGCAGTGATCTTTGCCAATATCGTTGCCATCTCAATATTTGGCGCCTTAGCACCTGAATTTATTGCCTATGTGCTGGATATACCGTGGCGCACGAACTCCGGTCTGAATACGACAATAACCGTCGTTGGTTTGCTAACCAGCTGGGCGCTTATTCAATGGGCAGTCGAATGGATTGCCGGGCTAGCTGCTGCATTGGCCATATTTGGCAGTATCACCTGGATTGCAACCCGCCTGATAGGCAGCTAAACGGTTAATCACAATCATGCATATCATTCATCCATGGTGATGCCCAACGCACTACATATTCCCATCCCTGCATGGTTAAGCGAGCTGATCAACAAAAACAGAGTCCCTTATGCAACGCTTGAAGTACGCATGAACTTCGCAATATCGCTGGCCGAGAAGAATATTGCGCATGGCACTGGCGGCCCCTTTGGCGCAGCCATTTTTGATATGGAGACACATCAACTGATTGCTGTCGGTGTGAATCTCGTTGTTGCCTCACACTGCTCCATCGCGCATGCCGAAATAATTGCCATCAGTATGGCACAACAGCAGCTGAAAAGCTTTGACCTTGCCGATCCAGCCCAACTGCCAGACAGACGATTCGAACTGGTCACCAGCTGTGAACCCTGTGCCATGTGTTTTGGAGCCGTTCCTTGGTCGGGCATCAAACATCTTGTGTGCGGCGCACGTGATGAAGACGCTCGGGCGATTGGTTTTGATGAAGGCCCCAAAATAAACGATTGGCAGAGCGCCTTGGAACAGCGTGGCATCTCAGTAGAGACCGATGTCTGCCGTCAAACAGCTATCGATGTGTTACAACAGTATGCCACAAGAGGCGGTGAGATTTATAATGCCGGTGACAGCAAAAACGAAGACAACAGATGAAATATAACAAGCTTGGCAGTAGCGATATCAACATCTCCTCCATCTGCTTGGGCAGTATGACCTGGGGTGAACAGAACAATCAGGCCCAAGCTTTTGAACAGATGCATTACGCCCATGAGAGAGGCATCAATTTTTTCGACACTGCCGAGCTCTATGCCGTGCCTCCCAAAGCTGACACCTATGGAAAAACAGAGTCTATTATTGGTGAATGGTTTAAACAGACAGGTCGCCGTCACAACATCATTCTCGCATCTAAAGTGTGTGGTCCAACTACCTGGTGTCCGCATATCCGTGATGGCAAAGCCCGTCTGGATCGCAAGAATATCATTGCAGCCTGTGAAGCCTCGTTACAGAGACTGCAAACCGACTATATTGATCTCTACCAAACCCATTGGCCTGATCGCAAAACCAACTATTTTGGTAAACTCGGTTATCAACACGAAAACGATGAATCCAATGACAACATTGAAGAAACTCTCTCTGCCATGCAGGAACTGCTTGATGCCGGAAAAGTCCGCCACATTGGTATTTCCAATGAAACACCATGGGGTGCGCTGCAGCATCTGCGCCTCTCTGAAACAAAGGGATTGCCGCGCATTGATTCGATCCAAAATCCATACAATCTGCTTAATCGCTCCTATGAGATCGGTTTGGCAGAAATTTCCTGCCGTGAAAAAGTGGGACTGCTCGCCTATTCCCCACTGGCTTTTGGTGTGTTGTCCGGCAAATACATGAACGGCAACAGGCCCGCGGATGCCCGCATCACACTCTTTGAGCACTACACCCGCTACAGCAATGCGGAAGCTGATCGCGCAACAGCAGCTTATATTGATATTGCCAACAAATACGGGCTCGACCCGGCCCAAATGGCACTCGCATTTATCCGCCAACAGCCTTTTGTAAGCAGCACCATTATCGGCGCCACCAACATGCAACAGCTGGCCAGCAATATCGCCAGCCATGCCGTCACCCTCTCTGAAGCGTGTCTGCTTGAAATCGAATCCATCCACCGCATGCAGCCCAACCCATGCCCATAACATCTAAGCCGGCTCTATTTATCGGCATGATGTCCGGCACATCTGCCGATGGCATTGATGTGGCGATTGTAGACTTTGGTGAGTCCCCTGAGTTAGTACATTTCAACGAATTTCCCATGCCTGATCTGCTACGACAGCATATTTTGCGTTTAGCTGTTCCCGGAGATGGCGAAATTGATAACATGGGTGAACTCGATCGCGTACTTGGGCTGGCTTATGCAGAAGCAGTTCTGACTACGATAGAGCAAGCTGGCCTCAAGGCAGATGATATTGCAGCCATTGGCTGCCACGGACAAACTATTCGCCACCGCCCTGAATCTATGCACCCTTTCACACTACAAATCGGCTGTGCAGCGACATTGACGGAGCTGACCTGCATCACATCTATTTCTGACTTTCGTAGTCGTGATATTGCGGCCGGCGGTGAAGGTGCACCGCTAGTACCATTCGCGCACCATCAGTTGTTTGCCTCTGACCATCACAACACCGCGATTGTGAATATCGGCGGCATCGCCAATCTCACATGGCTCGACAGCAATGGTCATGTCACTGGTTTCGACATTGGCCCCGGTAATATGCTGATGGATGCCCTGATATGTAAATTTAGCGATGGGCACAAAAGCTTTGATCACAATGGTGAGCTAGCGGCCAGCGGCCAAGTCTGCCAAGAGCTATTGGCAGAGCTGATGACGCACCCATTTCTTTCCCGCAAACCAC
>JAJFLF010000173.1 GCA_021772845.1 Mariprofundus sp. | reverse complement strand
GTACAGGATGCGGCCGGCAATATAGCGATATTTTTGCGTCAGGTGCAGGTAGTGAACCAGGCTCCGACTGCATCGAGTGCAACGATTGTGACAGCTGAAGATACTTTCAGTACAGCACTGACCCCGTTGGTAACGGATCCGAATTCGGGTGATACACACACCTTTACCATTGTTGTACAGCCAGCCAATGGTGTTGCCACGGTCGTGGGTAATCAGCTGGTTTACCAGCCGAATGCGAACTTTAACGGCACAGATACATTTAATTACAGGGCGATAGACAGAGGTAACCTGGGTGTTACCGCTGCAGCCAGTGTGACAGTTACAGCGGTGAATGATGCGCCGACTGCTGCGAACAAGACGATCACGATTGTGGAAGACACGTCGATTGCTTTAACCGTTGTGGATTTTGGTTTTGCCGATGTTGATACAGGCGATGTCCTTGTTTCGGTACAGGTTACAACCTTACAGAGTGCAGGCACTCTTGCCCTGAACGGTGTTCAGGTCTTGGCCAATGCTGTGATTCCGGTTGCCAATATCACAGCCGGTAATTTAATCTTTACGCCTGCTTTGAATGCAAATGGTAATGGTTATGCGACATTCGGATTCACGGTGAATGATGGTGCTCTGGACAGTGTGGCTGCGAATACCATTACCTACAACGTGACTGCAGTGAATAATGCGCCGACTGCTGCGAACAAGACGATCACGATTGTGGAAGACACTGCAACTGCCTTAACGATTGCAGATTTCGGTTTTGCCGATGTTGATACCGGTGATGCGCTTGTTTCGGTACAGATCACCACCTTGCAGAGTGCAGGTACTCTTGCCTTGAACGGCGCGCAGGTTGCCCTTAATGCAGTGATTCCGGTTGCCAATATCACAGCCGGTAATTTGATCTATACCCCTGCTTTGAATGGCAATGGTGCGCCCTATGCGACATTCGGATTTACAGTAAACGACGGCACAATAAACAGTGCTGTAGCCAATACCATCACCTATGACGTTGCTGCGGTGAATGATGCGCCTGTTGTGTCAGCGAATGTTGGAATGAGTTTGCAGGAAGATGCGACCGCTACAGCTCTGACAACAGCAATGCTGCAGTCGACTGATGCAGATAATACAGCCGCGCAATTGACCTATACCGTGACAACAGCTCCACCGAATGGTGCTTTGAAGTTAAATGGCGTAGCGCTGGCTGTGAATGCTACGTTCACACAGGCTGATATTGACGCAGCTCTTATCAGTTATGCTCCTGCCCTGAACTTCAATGGAACCGATGGTTTTGTTTTTGATGTCAGTGATCCGTTCGGCCTTTCGTTAACTAGTGCTGGTGGTTCGACTGCTATATTTTACATCACCGTTAATCCAGCCAATGATCCACCAGTTGCAGGCATGAACCTGGCCAAAACAGGGCTCACCTTTGATGGTGTGGATGATATCGTCACAGTTGCCGATTCAGCGGGTTTGAATCCAGCCACCGCCATTACGCTGGAATCATGGATTTATGTGACGGGTAATCAGAATTTGGGTAGGGCGATCATCAGTAAAGATGATGGTGCTGCAAATCGTCAGTACCTATTGAATGTTAAAACAGGGAGTAAAATCCGTGCTCAAGTGAATGCTGCTGGTGTGGCGGGCTTTAACTGGGTTGATAGTACAACCGTAGTCCAGTTGAACAGATGGTATCATGTTGCGACAAGCTATGATGGAGCACAGCTTAAAATCTATGTGGATGGTGTGCTTGAAGGCTCCCTACCACTTACTGGAAATATATTTACAACAACAACGCCAGTGACATTTGGTGGCGGTGCTGTTGGGCAACAGCCATATGCTGGCTCTCTTGATGAGATTCGTGTTTGGAATATTGCCCGGACACAGGCAGAGATTCAGGCAAGTATGAATACAGTGCTGACAGGTAATGAAGCGGGACTTGCAGCTTATTGGAATTTTGATGAGGCGACTGGCGTTGCTGCTAATGATGCTGCGGCCAATGCTAATCACGCTACACTTGCTGCGGCTCCGGCTACTCCAGTCTGGAGTGTCGTGGGTAACCAGAGCCTGCAAGTGGCTCCGGTCACGGTTACAATGGTTGAAGATGGTTCTGCAACGATTTGGCTGGGTGGTTCTGATATTGATGGTAATGCCCTGACCTACAAGGTTATCACGCTGCCAGCTAGTGGAACTCTGTATCAGCTTGATGGTGTAACCGCGATTGCAGCCGGTGGAGCTGTGACTGATGCGATGAACCGCGTTGTATTCAAACCTGCAGCCAATGCCAATGGGGTGCCTTACACTACATTCAACTTTGTTGTGAATGACGGCACAGTGGATTCAGCTACTGCGACACTGACCATCAATGTGACTGCAGCGAATGATGCTCCCACCGCCGCGAACAAGACGATCACGATTGTTGAAGATGCGGCAACAGCATTAACCGTTGCAGATTTTGGTTTTGCCGATGTTGATACCGGTGATGCACTTGTTTCGGTGCAGATTACGACCTTGCAGAGTGCAGGCACACTGGCTTTGAATGGCACACAGGTGTTGCTCAATGCAGTGATTCCGGTTGTCGATATCACAGCCGGTAATCTGATTTACACACCTGTACTGAATGCCACTGGCGCTACCCACGCGACGTTCGGGTTTACGGTGAATGACGGCACAGTGGACAGTGCAGCCACCAATGTTATTGCCTATGACGTGACTGCTGTGAATGATGCACCAACAGTTACAGCACCTGTCGCTGTCACTGTTGAAGCGATCGGCCCAACTACGGCTGTGACTCTGGGAGCCTCAACTGGAAGCGATATTGAAGATGGTGTATTGACTGCAACAGCCAGTAATACCGGTCCATTTGCAGTGGGTGCATACACCATCACCTGGACAGTTACTGACAGTGGTGGCCTGACTGCAACAGCGACCCAGAGTGTGACGGTAACCGATACAACCGCACCTGTAGTTACCGCTCCTGCAGCGATTACGATTACGGCTGAGACTGCTTTAGGTACTTCGAAGACAGCAGCCATTGTGCAGAACTTTCTGAATGCAGCATCAGCTTCGGATATTGTTGATGGTGTGATTGTTCCAACGAATAATGCACCAACCCTGTTCCCTATCGGTGTTACAACCACGGTTACCTTCTCGGCCACGGATGCTGCGGGTCTAACTACCACTGCGACCTCCACCGTGACAGTCACCAATACCATTACCGGTGTATCGGCAGCTGGCCTACCGGTGACTGGTGCGACAATGACCTTTATTGGTGCCAATGGTGTTACGCATATCCAACCAGTTACCACCAACGCTTTGGATGGTTCATATAACCTCACATTACCACTGACCTTGAGCTATCCGGTTCTGATCAAGGTAACCCGTCCTGCCCGTGTGGTGAATCTTGTAGCTACACCGCAGACACCTCTGTATACGCTGGCTGCTAACCCGGGCATCAACCACGCCACGATGCTGACCACGATGGTGACAGCGCAAGTGCTCGGTGCAGCCAATGCCGCACAGATTGAAGCGAATTTTGCTGTTACTACTTTAACTTCTGCAACGGCGGCCACAGCTATTACTACAGCGATGACTAACTTGAGAACACTGCTTGGTTTGAATGCAGCCACATTGTTGAGTGCGAAAGATGCGTTGCATGAACAGGGCTTTGCCGCTGATGGTACGGGTCTGGATGCTGTGATGGATGCGCTCTATCTGAAAGAGCGTGATGAAGATGCCGACCTTATTTCTGATTATGTGCTGACTAACCGCAGCAGAGCGCTTGTCGGCAACTCAGTAGTGAGAGTGCTTTCAGGCGTAGTGCCTAGCGTGATGAGTGCGGGTCTTGCGCAGTTCTCGATTCCTGGTGCAGGCCTGATTGGTGATGATCTTGGTGGTGTCGCGATTACAGAAAACGACGTGGTGAACTTCACCGGGGCAGGGGCAACGAAGATGACGCTTGCAGTTGCACCGGGCGTAGCAGGTCACGGCTATACACTTAAACAACTGCACAAATTGATTCCGATGATCATGAGCAGCTTTGAAGAGGCTGGTGTGAATCTTGCCCTAGCCGCCAATCAGCTGCCGATTCAGCAGTTTATCGATCAGTTCCTGCTCAACTACAAGCCTGGAATTACGAACAATTTTCAGTATGACGAGGATGAAGAGGATGATCTCGGTGGCCGCATTACGCGCCAGTTGCAGGGTAAGGTGATTATCGCAACAGGTCTGCTGGGCACAGTTGCTCCGAATCTGTTTGATCCGATTGCAACAGCCAATGCTATCTATGCCTCCAATAGTGATGTGACAGTGCCGGTATTGACGTTGCTTGATCTCGCTAACGTTGCGATAGCTGAAAATACCAGCTACTCAGATGCTGGTGCTACTGCGCTGGATAATGTCGATGGCACTATCACCGATAGAATAGTGACAGATAACCTCGTAAACACTGCAGTCGTTGGTACATATACCGTGACTTATAATGTCAGCGATACAGCAGGAAACAGTGCGATACAGCTGATGCGAACAGTCACCGTCAATGTCGATAGTGATGGGGATGGTCTTTCCGATGTTGAAGAGACAGCACTCGGTACAAACCCATTAGTTGCAGATACCGATGCGGATGGTGTCAATGATGGTGCAGAAGTAACACTGGGTACAAATCCTGTTGATGTAGTAGAGGCAGACCATGATAACGATGGGGCTTATACACGTACCGAGCTGGCACTGGGTACATCTCCGACGTCGGCAACATCACGTCTTGCTGTCGCTGCACTGCTGGGTCAGACAGATAGTGCGGGTGTAGCGCTGGCCAATGCGGTTGCTAATACCGGCGGCAGCAATGATACCAATCCGTTTGGTCTTCAGATGGTGCAAGGCATCGATATTGATCCGGTTGGGCATCGACTGTTTGTTGCTGATCAGAGTAATAACCGTGTGCTGGTATTCCAGTTGGATGCGACTAACCGTATTGCCAGCCGTGGTGCGATTCATGTGATTGGTCAGTCCGATTTTGACCATGATCAAGGAAATGGTGCTTCTGTAGCCAATGCAACGGGACTTGATGCACCGGAGTCAGTGAGTTTCTACAATGATGGTATTAAACAGTGGCTGCTGGTTGCAGATTCTGTTGATGATCGTGTTGTGATCTATGATATTACCAACGGCATTGTGAATGGTATGGCTGCTAACAAGGTACTGGG